>JBEHXM010000106.1:0-18750 GCA_048498695.1 Bacteroidota bacterium | reverse complement strand
AAGATGCCTCGGCTGCCGGAATTTATGGTTCATTAGGCGCTACAAATGGTGTGGTATTGATCACCACCAAAAAAGGTGTTAAAGGGCAAACTAAGGTTTAGGTAAACATGTATACCGGCAAACAGCAGATCATTAAAAAATTGGATATGCTGAATGCCCAGCAGTACAAAGATCTGATCTCGGATGAATATAAAAATTTTGGCCAGGCAGTGCCTGCATATCCGCAAAACTTTACTGCCAACAATAACTGGCAGGACCTGACCTATCGTACGGCTAATCAAAACGGCGTAAACGTTGGCTTATCCGGTGGTACTGATAAAGGCACCTTTTATTTAGGATTAGGTGACCTAAACCAGGACGGGATCATAAACGGCACCAATTTCAAACGTTACTCCATCAACCTTAGCCTTGAACAAAAAATGAAGAGCTGGCTGACTGTAGGAACAGACATTGCTTACAACAGGCAGGATGGACGTACTGTAAATGATAATAACTCAGCCAACCATGGCGGAGCAGTATTGGCTGCGCTATACACACCTCCGATAGTACCAATATTTAATGCCAACGGTCAGTATCAAAATAATATTGATAATTCGTCAAACCCGCTGGATGATATTTATGCTAATGATAACCATTACATAAAAAACAACTTATTGGGAAATGTACATGCAGAAATTACCTTACCGTTCAATATTAAATATCGTTCGCAGTTTGGTGTTTCTTTGAATAATTATAACAATGACGCGTTTACTAATCCTTTACTTGATCAGGGAGCCAGCCAGGTTAATGGTATAGGCAGCAGCGAGAATAATGAAACATTCCGCTATACCTGGGATAATACTTTAACTTATTCCACTGTGATCAATAAGGTACACAGCATCACTGCTGTTGTCGGAACATCAGCCATTGAAGAAAAATATACCGATAGCTATCTGTACGGAACAGGTTTCCCTGCCGGTGTAACCACATTAAATGCGGCAAGTGCCAACAAAACAATATCTTCTTACAAAACCGACTGGACAACCAATTCATATTTTGGCCGTATCAATTATGCCTATAACGACAAATATTTGTTAACAGCTTCATTAAGGGCTGACGGTTCGTCAAGAGCAGGTATTAATAACCAATGGGGTTATTTCCCTGCCGTATCAGGTGCATGGCGTGTTTCAAGTGAAGATTTTCTGAAAGATAATAACTTCATCAGCGATTTGAAATTAAGAGCTGGTTATGGTGAGGTAGGTAACTTGCCACAAACATTGTATAACAGCTATAGCTCGTTAAACCCTGCGGCTTATTTATTTGGCGGTAACAGCGCATCGGGTTATTATCCAACCAACCCTGCCGGTAACCCTGATCTGAAATGGGAAAGCACCAAGGGCATAAATTTTGGATTTGATTTGTCTGTACTTCATGACAGGTTATCACTAAGTGCTGATTATTACAGCAAAAAAACAACCGATTTCATTTTCCCTGTAGTTATTTCAACAGCTGAAGGCGGTGCTGCCAATCTGAAAAACACAAATTTACCAGGCAATGTATCCAACCAGGGTATTGAATTCTCATTGACCGCCAGGATCATAGCCCAGCAAGATTTTACATGGACTTCTACGTTGACAGCCTCATTCAATAAAAACAGGGTGAACGGTATGCCGCAGATAACAGACTCCAACGGCAATAAGGTTGATCAGACATTTCCTTTCGGCGGTATTGCATTTGGCGGCAGCGGTAATGCAACCAACCTGTCAATTGTGAAAAACGGTCTTCCTTTAGGAGCATTTTATGGCTACCAGTACGCCGGTGTTGACCCTGCTACAGGTAATGCACTGTACAAGACAGCAAGCGGCGGTACCTCTGCAAACCCAACTTCAGATGACCAAACCTACCTGGGCAGCGGATTACCAAAAGCTACTTATGGTTTTGCCAACACCATTACTTACAAAAATTTAAGTTTAGACTTTTTGTTTGATGCAGTAACCGGTAATAAAGTGTTTGATGCTACCAGAGTTGAAACAGAAGGTATGTATGTATCAGGAAATGCCAGCACAGCAGTATTGAATCGCTGGAGAAAACCTGGTGACATCACTGATGTTCCGGCTCCTTATTATGGCGGAACAAACAGTGCCGGCGCTTCTACTATATTGCCATCATCACGCTTTATTGAAAATGGTGCATTTGTGAGGTTGAAATCGTTATCGTTAGGTTACTTGATCAAAAGCAGCGCACTTGAAAAACAGGGTATAAAAATACGGGTATTTGCAACAGCTCAAAACCTGTTCACTATTACCAAATACAAAGGCTACTATCCTGAAGTTAACGCATTTAGCGGAAGTTCACAAAGCGGTGGTTCCCTGGGTGCGCCAAGCTCAACAGCTGTTGGTATAGACTATGGTACCTATCCGCAGACAAAAACATATACAGCAGGTTTGAATGTAACATTTTAAACGATCCTAAATTTTAAGAAAATGAATAGAAATTATAAAATATTAACAATTGCGATGTGTGTCACAATTGGCCTTACGTCTGCCTGTAAAAAGGATTTTCTGAATAAACAGCCTATATCACAGGGTACAGCAGGTAATTATTATAAAACGGCAAGTGATGCCGAAGGGGGACTGGTAGGGGCTTATCAGCAAGCTTTTTTGAATGATCAGTATTGGGTTTGGGATTATACAACCAATGGTGATGCACGTGCAGATAACTGCTTTGCCGGTGGTGATAACCCTGATAACTTTGCCATTGATAATTTCAGCACAACGTCGCTGAATGGTAATGCTACCCGCGACTGGCAGGGACTATACCAGGATATTTATGCGGCAAACATTGTTTTAGATTATGTGCCTAAAATTCCTGCGACCCAATTTAGCGGCAACAGGCAAGCGGAAATCCTGGGAGAAGTTAAATTTATAAGGGCATTGTCTTACTTTCAGTTGGTTACCACTTATGGTAACGTACCGTTGATCCTGTCGACAATAAATACGCCTTCTAAACCAACAAGAGCAGCTGCAACCGCTGTTTATGCTCAAATAGAAAAAGACCTGACCGAATCAGAAGCAGCTCTTCCGGTTTCATTTACTAATGTGGGGCATGCTAC
The DNA here is from genome assembly GCA_048498695.1 of Bacteroidota bacterium. GTDB lineage: Bacteria > Bacteroidota > Bacteroidia > Sphingobacteriales > Sphingobacteriaceae > Mucilaginibacter. The sequence continues at coordinate 15,659 of JBEHXM010000106.1, read as the reverse complement.
TAAAGGCGCCTCACAGGCTTTATTGGCTAAAGTATATGCACAGGAAGGTAAATACCAACAATGTTTAGACTATTGTAATAAGGTGATTGGTAGCGGGCAATATACATTGGTCCCAAATTTTGCTACTTTGTTTAATGGTACTAAAAATACTTCTGAGTCGATATTTGAGATCCAGCATTCAGAAGCCAGCAGCTTTACTACTTATAATGTATCATTATATCTTCCGGCCCAATTTGGTACCTACTCATTTAAGAAGTTCAACCTTCCAACTAATGATCTGGTTAACCTTTACAAGGCCCAAAAAGATACTATTCGCCTAAACTCCTCAATTTTCCAGGCCACAGTAGGAACTGATGGTATGGCGGCGGGTGACCCTATCCCTGCACCTTATACAACGGCCTCGGTTACCGTACCTTTCCTGTATAAATGGAAAACAAATATTTCTCAATTTGGCGGTGGTACTGATAATACTATCTTGTTACGTTTAGCAGATATTATATTGCTGAAAGCAGAAGCCCTGAACCAGTTAGGCCAAACCGCACAGGCAATCCCGCTGGTAAACCAGATCAGGACAAGGGTTCACTTAGCAAATATAACCGCAACTACCAAAGCTGATGTGGCTTTGGCTATATTGAATGAAAGAAGAATGGAACTTGCCTTTGAAGGCTTCCGCTGGAACGACCTGTTGAGATATGGTAAACAATATACCATCACTTTAATGAACAGCCAGGTTGACCCGACAGGAAAAGCATTAAACTATGGTGTAAATGAAAACAAATTGTTATTACCTGTTCCGTTTAATGAAATACAATTAGATGGCAACCTTACTCAAAACCCAGGTTATTAACTAATTAAAAAAGCCGGCCCGATCTGTCAGGTCGGCTTTTTTAATATCTTTATTCTATCCCTTGATAAACACCTTAAATTCTACCCAAAATGCATTACAGTAAGCGCTTTTTTATCGGTTTATTAGTTGCAATAACTTTACAGTCCCTGCATACCTATGGTCAAAAAATTAATCAGGCAACAAATATGCCTCAACTATGGCTCACTGATCCAGATAATGGTGTACTATTTAAACAGCAAAACCAAAGCCTTAAACAGGTAAATACCATTAAAAGTGTTCCAACAATAACTATAGACCAATCAAAAACCTACCAGCAAATGGATGGTTTTGGTTTCGCCTTAACCGGCGGCAGCGCCATGCTGATTAATAAAATGAGTGCCGGTAAGCAAGCCGAATTGTTAAAAGAGTTGTTTGGAGCTGGCAAAAATGATATCAGCGTTAGTTATCTCAGGATAAGCATAGGGGCATCTGATCTGGATGACCATGTTTTCTCTTATGATGATCTGCCAGCAGGTCAAACAGACGCCAGCCTCAAAAAATTCAGCCTTGCTAATGATAAAAAGGCATTGATACCTGTGCTTAAAAAAATATTGGCTATCAATCCGCATATAAAAATACTGGGATCTCCATGGAGCCCGCCTGCCTGGATGAAAACCAACGACAGCACAAGCGGCGGACATTTGAAACCCGAATATTATCATGCTTATTCACAGTACTTTATTAAATATATAAAGGGAATGGCAGCGAATGGGATCACAATAGATGCCATCACTATCCAAAACGAACCCCTGAACGCTAATAATAACCCGAGCATGATCATGGAGGCGGTTGAGCAGGGTAACTTTATTAAAAATAACCTGGGGCCTGATTTTAAAGCAGCTGGGATTAAAACGAAGATCATATTATATGACCACAACGCCGACAGGCCCGATTACCCTACAACGATCCTGAATGATCCTGAAGCAAGGAAATATGTGGACGGCTCTGCATTTCATTTATATGGCGGCAAAATAGAAGCATTATCGGCGGTACATGACCTCCATCCTAAAAAGAACCTGTACTTTACAGAAGAGTGGGTAGGTGCGCCCGGCGACCTGAAAAAAGACCTGAGTTTCCATATGAAAGATATTATCATTGGCGCCCCAAGAAATTGGTGCCGTAATGTGATCGAATGGAACCTGGCAGCTGATCCCGGACAGAATCCCCACACACCTGGCGGTTGTGACCGTTGCCTGGGCGCCGTTACTATTGATGGTGATAAAGTGACCAGGAACCCTGCATATTACATTATTGCACACGCCTCAAAATTTGTAAAACCGGGCTCAAAACGTATTGCTTCTAATTATTTTGAAGAATTGCCGAATGTAGCCTTTTTAACCCCTGAAGGAAGAATTGTACTGATCGTATTTAATGAATCAAAGGCAACGCAAACCTTTAATATCAAGTATAGTAACAAACAGTTATCATCAGTTTTGAATGCTGGTGCGGCCGGTACTTTTGTATTTTGATATTTTTTAAATGAAGATATCGCAGTGTGAGATCTGCGGTTTAGTTGATTAGTTTGGCGCTTTCGGTGAGATGAAAGCGCCTTTTTTAAATACCCCCTATTGGGGGATTTATATTTGCCCGGGAAAGATTAAGTTTACGTTGCTTTTTGAGATAACAATAAAGATGCATGGATCTAATACCAACTGAGTTCATGTATGTTATTATTAAAGCGGTTTGAACTTTTCCCGATACATGAATAATAAAATCAAAAAACTTCTCTTTAAGCAATTGCTGAAGGTTTTCTTGTTGTTATTTACCTCAACTTTATACGCACAGAGATATAATTTCCAGCATTATGATCTGTCAAACGGGTTGTCACAATCACAGGTGATGGCAGTTTGCCAGGATAAAGAAAAACAGATATGGCTTTCAAATTTTGGCGGGATCAATTGTTTTGATGGTAAAAAGTTTAATTCTTATTCACTTGAAGACGGACTTCCTTCCAATTCAAACTTTGCCATCACGCGCGATAATAACGGTAATATCTGGGTGGGTGGCAGTAAAGGATTGACAGCCTTTACCAGCAAAGGAATAATCAGTTATAAATTTAAAGACAAGGTCAATACCAGGAGCGTAATGCAGGTATTGTGCGATAAAAATGGAACAATATGGACATTGGTATTGAATTCCAAACTATACAAACTGGTTAATAATCAATTGATCGCTCAGCAAATCGTTTCAAAAGATGATATGCTGACCAGTATTGCTCTTGATAAGAATGGAAATATAAATGCAGCCATTTATCATTCCGGAATTTATGGATTGGATAAGACGGGCTGGAAATTGAATGTTAGCATAAAACAACATAATATTAAAAAGTTTCTTTTCAGCGATCAGTCACCGGGTACTATTAATTTCATTTCAGAACAGGGACTATTTCAATGTGATGCAAACTATCTCAAGAAAATAACTCTTCCTGAATTATACCCTGAAGCATCAGAGCTTACAGGCATTGTGCAGGATCATCATAAAAATTTATGGATAGGCACAAATAAAGGTGCTTTTTTGATCAGTGGCCAATCTATAAAATACTTTAATGAAAATAATGGGTTTACAAACGAACGTGTTCTGGACCTTTATTGTGATGAAGACAACCGCATATGGTTTGGTACGGATGGGGCAGGGTTATATAGTTACGATAACGATGATTTTATTATTTATGACAAATCCCAGGGATTAAATAATGAGATCGTGATGAGCCTGGCAAAAGACTCAAAAGGACAAATGTATTGGGGAACCAATGGCGGCGGTTTATTGTCCTTTGCTGACAATAAGATCAAACGTGAAATTATTTATAGTAAAGAATCGTCAAAGCTTCGTATTAACAGCCTGTTATGTGATAAAAATGATAATTTATGGGTAGGGACAGATAACCTGGGACTATGGATAAAACCGGCTGGTAAATCTGTTTATTCGCCGGTTTCTGTGAATGATCACCTGATATTTTTTCACTTGGCCGAGGGGTATTCAAACAAAATATGGGCAGCCACAAATTACGGGTGTTTTTATCTGGATCGGGATAGTTTGACGCGTATACCAGGAATCAATCATTTTTGCTCCTCGGTATTGGTCAGAGGACCTGATTCAGTTTTTGTTGGATCATTAAATGGTATACAACTGATCAAAAATAAAAAACTCGATAGCGGTTTTAAATTAAGCAAACTTGAAGGTAAAAACGTTCTTAGCTTACATAGTTATGGGCCATTTATTTTAATAGGTACTAACGACCATGGTTTATTTATCTGGAATACAACAACAAATGCCGTAAATAATATCAATGCTAAAAATGGACTTAAATCAAACACTGTTTACAGTATTGATATAGTGCGCGGTTCGTTATGGCTGGGTACGGGTAAGGGTATTAATAAATTCAGGATCAGCGATGCACGCCGGATGGACCTGGCTAGAGAAAGTATTTTTAACCCCATCGTCGAAACAAATCAGAACGCTATCCTGCACACCGATACTAATATTTGGCTGGGTACCACGCATGGTTTGTATGTTTATAAAACCAACCGCGATGCGGGTACGCTCCCTGTTCCAAACACGGTTATCCAAAGTGTCTGGCTGTCAGCCAAAGATAAACTTAATGTCAATTATACTTATCAGAACGGGTACCGGCTGCCTGTCAGTTTATCTCTTCCATCTGATAAAAGCCATATCTCTATTGAATTCCAGGCTGTTGAGTATTCTGATGCAGCAAATATCCAGTATCAATATCAGCTGGAAGGTATGGACAAAACTTACAACAAGCCCGTTACCGGCGATTACCTGGATTATCCAAGCCTTCCACCGGGACAATATACTTTTAAAGTGAGAGCTGTTAATAGTGCCGGTCAGTATAATGATCCGGCAACTTTTTCTTTTATTATCACCCCCACATTCATCCAAAGTGTTACGTTTAAGATCCTGATCACCTTTATCCTCTTGTCTGCAGCTTATGGAATTTACAGGTATAAGATATATCAGAACGATCGGAAAGCCAGGTATATTGAAGCGCTGAAACTGGAAGAGCAGGCTTCTGTCCGCAGGCAAACAGCAGAAGATTTTCATGATGACCTGGGTAATAAACTAACCAGAATTAATCTGCTCTCGGAGCTATTAGACAAGCGCATAGAAAAAGATAAGCCCGATGAGAAGCTATTGATACACCAGATCAGGGCCAGCGTGGCTGAACTATATTCGGGTACCAAAAATATCCTGTGGGCATTAAACCCGGATAATGATAATTTGTATGATGTATATGATCTCATTATAAATTTCGGCCGGGAGTTATTTTCGGGTTCAGGTATTTTATTCAGGGTTTCTGATAATGATCCTGAATTCAGAAAGATACGCCTGCCCCTGGGAACAGGCCGGAACATCATTTTAATAGGGAAAGAATTATTACATAATATTTTACAACATGCAGAGGCAAAAACTGTAACACTTTCTATAGAGATTACGTCTTATAAGTATATATGTATTACGATATCCGATAATGGACGTGGATTTGAAAGTGATCAGATTTTAGCCGGCAACGGACTTCGGAATATGCAAAACAGGGCAAAACGGTTAAACGGAAAATTAGACATCGATTCTAAAATTAACGTAGGAACCATTAGCCAGGTAACATTTCCAATTCCTAAGTAATATGCATGGATGTATAAGAGTGGTTATTGTTGAGGATGATAAGATTCTGCTTCAAACGTATAAACAGTTGATAGAAGCAGAAGAAGGGATAACTATTGTAAATGGTTATACATCATTTGAGGGTGCCGAAAGATACCTGACAATTGACCAGCCGGATATTATACTGATGGATATCCAGTTACCCGGTATAAGCGGTATCGAAGCCATCCCATTTGTAAAGAAGCAATTACCCAAAACCCATGTACTCATGCTTACTGTTTTTGAAAGTGAGCAGCAAATTTTCCAGGCACTTGCCAATGGGGCATCAGGATATATCACAAAAGACTCTTCATCTCAAAAAATAATTAACTCGCTTTGGGAAGTGAGAGATGGCGGGGGACCCATGAGCATGAACATCGCCCGGATGGTCATCAAATCGTTTCAGAAAAGCCTGGAGTCCCCTCTCTCAAAGCGCGAAACCGAAATTCTGCGGATGATCGCAGACGGGAAGAAACGCAGTGAAATATCGGAGGAACTGTTTATTGAATTAGAGACGGTTAAAAGCCATATCAAAAATATATACACCAAACTGGATGTCCACTCCAGGTCGAAGGCAATTCATATTGCCCGTAAAAATAAGCTCATTTAATATGCATTTTTGTTAAATAAAAAAGTCAATCACCTCGCGCGACTGACTTTTTTTAATTAACTATTAACTGACCAAATGTCTTAACGAGAAACTATCTGGCTATTACAAACATAAAGTATTGAAATCAGCCCTGATGTGCGAAAATCGCCTAAATGGTTGGTTCCTAGTATAAAAAAGGCCGGCAAAATAGCCGGCCTTTGATGTTAATGTGTGGATGTTATATAATTATCAATAACCCGGATTTTGAACCATCTTAGGATTGGCATTTAATTCTGACAAAGGAATAGGCAATTGAAATAAGTTGCTGTTCGCAGGTACCGTTTTTACAATAGCAGCTATGCCGGTTCCGTCTGCACGATCACCGAATGATGAACGCTGTATTGACAGGTTTAACCTTTTTAGCTCAAAGAAGCGTGAACCTTCAAAGGCAAGTTCAAGCCTTCTTTGTAAAAGTATAGCATTATATAATGCTGCACCTGTTTCAACACCGGCAACAAAGCCTGTATAACGGTTACTACGCAATGTATTCAGATCTGCAAGTGCAGCCACCGGGTTAGTTAAATTATAATAGGCCTCTGCACGGTTTAAATAAACCTCGCCCATGCGGATCACTTTGAAGTCCAGGTCATTTGCCGCTCCTGTTGGCCTTCCAAAATATTTTTTCACATAGTTGAAGTTAAATCCGTTGTAGTTGGTCTGGCCGATATAAGCTGTTTTACGGACATCATTATTTGCAAACAGGTTAAAAAAGGCATAGTCAACGCTATATTCAGGGATAACCCCGTTTGGCCCGGCCTGTTCATATCCTACGCCTATCGTTACATTATCTGCGTCCTGTATTTTTATCTTAAATAATACATCTTTCTCAGTCTCGTCGGTCCATATGGCCGGAAATGTTGCTGTTGTGGCCAGTGCATTTGCAGCGGGTACATCAGCAATGGCTTTTGTAGCCTGGTCTACAACCTTTTGCCATTGGCCTTCATATAAGTAGACTCTTGATAACAGGGCCTCTACGGCGGCTTTGTTTAACCGGCCAACGCCATTATCGTCCGCTATTAACGCTTCGGCTTTTAACATGTCCTGTTCTACAAGGCCATACGCTTGTTTATCAGGCGTGCGGGCCGGTAATTGCGCCGGATCTGTTGATGTTATATAGGGAACGCCCGGATCAGCATCTGTAGCCGATGTATAAGACTTTGCATAAACTCTTAACAAGTCAAAATGCGCAAGCGCCCTGATTGCCAATGCTTCGCCCTGTATATTGTTTTTAAAATCCCCAGCGGCAAGATGATTGATATTGCTTAAAATAAAATTGGTGCTCAAAATTACTGTATAAGCATTTGACCAAACATCCCAGGTGTTGTTTGCCTGGTATTTGTAATTAAATAAAGTTTGCTGGGATTTTCTGCCCTGCTGGTTCAGGATCAGGTTATCTGCCAAAATATCCGGCGAACTGGCCATAGCGCCATTATCCTGACCCCCATAATAGCTTCCATTTAAAATTCTGAAACCTGAATAAGCGCCTCTTATGGCATTGGTGAAATCAGCTTCAGTTTTAAAGGCATCCCCGGCATCAATGGCGTTCGATGGGTTTTGTGTTAGTTCCTTTTTGCACCCTCCTGCCATTAACAACAGAAGCGATGCATATATATATATCTTTTTCATTTCTCTTTTTTGATAAGTTTATTAATTATTAAAAGGTGATAGTAGCACCAAATGTAAACTGGCGGGTGTTTGGATATCCAAACAACGTAGCCTGTCCCGGAATTGTAGTAGTAAATGATTCCGCACTACCGGTACCAACCTCAGGATCACCAAAGAAATGTTTCGGGTTGATAGTCAGCACATTTTCTGCTGTTCCAAAAACGCGTAATGATTCTATTTTAAACCTTCGTGTTATTTCTTTTGGAAGGGTATAGGATAGTGTCACATTCTTTAGCCTGATATATGATGCATTCTGCAGGTATAAGTCGGTATCGTAAGTCGTGTTATCCGGAGAAGCTTTTGGCAATACATTAACATCACCTGGTTTCTTCCAGTAATTTAAGGCATCAACAGCCTGGTTTATATAAACCTGGTCGCCCCATCCAACTAATATTTCCTTGTTGTAGTTAAATACATAATTGCCAATAGTGTAAGCAAAATCACCCGACAACTCTATTCCCTTATAGCTCACCTTGGTGCCAAACCCACCGAAAAATTTAGGATTCGGGCTTTTACCTTTCAGCAATACAGCATCTCCGCTTGAATAATTTTCGGTTATAGCGCCATTTTTGTCATAATACTGTGCTGCACCGGTTTGAGGATTAACACCTGCATACCGTACCAGTTTAAAAGTATTAATTGCATAGCCCGGTTTAACAGCACCTAATCCATTCAGATCATCTACCTCATCAGTTCCGCCATATAATTCTGTTACTTTATTTTGATCATAATTGATATTGCCGTAAACGCTCCATGTTATATCATGAGCTTTAATTACATCTACATTGATTGATGCATCAATACCTTTATTGTTCAATGCACCAACATTTTTGATTACCGAAGTAAAACCGGTTGTTTGAGAAACCGGCACGCTAAATAATAATGAACTGGTATTTTCATTATAATACTCTAACGAGCCTGATACACGCCCTTTAAATAATTCGAAATCAACCCCTATATCTCTTTTTAGCTTTTTCTCCCATGTCAGATCAGGGTTAGGGATTTGTACTGGCAGGGAAGTAAGCTGATTGTTGTATTTGCCAAAGCCGAATAAAGCTAATGACTGATAATTGGCTAACCCGCTAAAGTTACCTGCGGTACCTATAGAAGCCCGTAATTTTAAAACGCTCAGCCAATCGATATTTTTCAAAAAATCCTCTTGGGTCAACAACCAGGATACGCTGGCTGCATAAAAATCGCCATATTTATTATTCGCGCCAAAACGGGATGAACCGTCACGCCTGTAACTTCCGGTTACATAATATTTATTTTTGTAATTATAATCCAGTTCACCCAGCAGTGATGTAAGTGTCCAGATGGATTGGGTAGTTGAGTTGGTAAGGTCATTGGCAGCACCATTGTCCTGGGTACTTAAGTCGCCCGATGCAAAGCCTTTTTTACTTAATGAATAGCTGTTAAACTGGTCTTTCTGAAATTCCTGTACGGCTAATATGTTAAAATGATGATCTTCGTTTACATCAAACTTATAGATCGCCTTGTTTATCCAATCAATACCAAACTCTACGGAGCCGTTGTCGGTTTTTTCACCCGGGTTTGACGGGTCGGCAATGTATGAATCCAGTACAGATCCCGGCTTTATGAACACCGAACGTGTATAATCAGTATAGGTTAAACCTAACTGGCTTGATACGTTCAGCCCCTTGATGGGATGGAAATCAAGCGTTGTTGAGTTGTACCCGTTAAGATATTTTTTTGATTCAGGATTGTTTACCAATGCTTCCAGTATCGGGAATCCCTGGCTGGTTAAATTATAGCTGCCGTCCTTATTATATACAGGTTCATAAGTATTATAACCATAAATAGAATAGAAAGGATTTTGGGCATTATAAATATCCCTTAGCTCATTGCTCGAGCTTTCGCCAAAGTTTGTATTATTGCTCAGGGTGAACCAGGGCTTAACTGCTGTGCTGAGGTTGAGTTTGCCAGTGTAGCGTTTAAATGCCGAACCTACAGTAATACCATCCTGATCATACTTTTGAAAAGAAACATAATAATTTGTCTTATTCTCATGCCCGCTTATGGTTAACTGGTGTTGTATTATTTTACCTGTACGCAATATATCGTCTTCCCAATTGTGGGATTGTTTGATCAGACTGTTCCAGCCGGCCTGCCTTTGCGCATCTGTGATATTAAACAGATCGGCTGTTTCCGGATAACCATTATCCTGCAGGTATTTTGAAAAATCGGAGTTTTCATAGCCAAGGTCATATTCATACTGCAATTTCTGAGCTGGAGACATCAGTTTAAAATTGTCGGGTATTTTACGGTTAAGGCCGTATTGAAAACTGTAGGAGATCCGGCTATCAGAACCGGCCCCGGTTTTAGTGGTAATTACAATAACACCATTTGATCCCCTGGCGCCATATAATGATACGGCTGCGGCATCCTTTAATATTGAAATACTTTGAACATCATTGGCATTTAATGTCGAATAGAATTGAGCTGACATGTTATCAGGGATTTGAACGCCGTCTACTACCAGCAAGGGTTCCTGACCGGCCGTAATAGATCCAGTACCTCTTATTCGTATATAGGCATTAGCACCAGGTTTACCATTTTGGGTGGTTACCTGTACACCGGCAGCTTTTCCCTGCAACAGGTTATCAATGCTGGGTACAGGTTTATCTGCTACCTCTTTTGAACCGACTACAGATATAGATGATGAGATATCTGTGCGTATTTTGGATTGATAACCCGTTACAACAACTTCAGAAAGTTGCTTGCTGCTGGGCTGCAGTTTAATATTAAGAGTAGTATTATTGCCAACAGTAACATCCTGGCTGATGTAACCGATGTAAACAAAGGTTAATATGGTAGATGCAGAAGCTTCTTTTACCTGGAAATTACCATTTTGATCGGTTTGTGTACCTGTACTGCTTCCCTTTATCTTAACCGATACACCTGGAAGTGGAAGTCCGTCATCAGCACCGGTCACTTTACCGGTAACGGATACGGTTTGTGCTGTCGCTGCTGAAATTGCAGTTATGAGCAGCATCAATATCATAAGTAATTGTCTTTTCATATTATTTTAATTATTGAGTAAAAAGCATACGGCTTTATCCGCAAACTGTAATTGATTTCAAAAAGTGGGGGATATCGTTAAGTAGGTGCATGTTTCATCATAGTCACAATAGTTAATTTTCAAATGCCAGGCATTCGGATCTGATCAATGCCGGGTGGCTAAATGTTCAATTGCAATTTTAACTATTGGTATCTGGCCGGGATATGTGGAAATCGTCACCTGATGTGCGAGAATCGCCATTATGAGAATTTTAGCACATTGACGTGACAGCGGGAGCTAAGAAATGATGGGGAAAAAGATAAAACAGTAAACCAGGTCATTACATCCGGTTCAGGTAAGATTATTATATATGCGTTCTTCTATTAGCAAATAATGGTTGCCAGATGGGTCTTCAAATTCAACACCCAGCCCCATAGGTAAGTATTGCGGTTCTTTATAAAAAATCACACCGGCCATTTTCAATGCATGATAATCGCTTAAGCAATCGTAACTGTTTAAAATAATGTGGCCCCGTCCGTATTCTCTAATTGTGTCTTTAATTATTGTTATAAATACATCCGGGCTATTGGTTTTTATCAATACACTTTCCTGGTCTGGTAAAAAACTTTTTTTACCGCAAACCTCAAATCCTAAACTCTCAGTGAAAAAGTTTACCTGCTTCTCGATGTCATCAGTAAATACGGGTATGTATTTAATTTTCATAAATTAGATTAATTTGCTAAGGTCTATGGGGTTGGTATACTTTAATACACCAAAATTGAGAAGATCAGTTAAGCAGAGTATGCCGGCAACAATGTTAGTTAATATGGACTGGGAGTAATGTGCGAAAATCTCCATAATTGCTGTTTTTCGCATATTCGGAAAATAAGCAACCACGGAGATTTACTTAAGGATAATGCTTAAAAGTTTTGTCTATATTTAAGCGGGGTAGTTTGAAAACGATCTTTGAAAAGCCTGATAAATGAGCTTGGACAGTCGAATCCAACCATATTAACGATCTCGTTCACAGGATAATCTGTATTCTTGAGTAGGTCTTTAGCCCTTTGCAGGCGTATCTGTACCAAAAATTGGTGTGGCGTTACATGAAATGCCTGCCTGAAAGTTCGTAACAGATGAGTAACTGACAGGCAAGCGTATTCTGCCAGTTCTTCCAGGCTGATATTGTTATTATAATTGGTGTATAAATATTCTTTAGCCAGGTTTAGCCTGCGCAATATTTCAATTTTGGTGCTCCTGTTCAAAAAATTCAATCGCTGCGCTTTCTGGAATATCTCTTCATTAAATATCTGGAAATAATTGATCAGGCAGTGGTGCAAATACTCATTGATCAGCAATTCGTCCTGCAAACCTCTATCAAGATGATGCTTGAGGTGATTGATGTTAAAAAACAAGTCGCCTTTAAAAGGATAAATAGTTTCATCGAATTCATTCTCATACCTGCTTGCGAAGGGATATTTATTCATGTTCAGCAAGGTTTCATCTTTCAGCTGCCAGCTGTTTTTAAAATCCTGCAAAAATTTATCATCAAAGCTTATCCCGAAAGATTGAACGGGAATGGCACTTTCAACTGTACTGGTATACTGCGTTCCCTTATTTAATATCAGGAATGAATCAGTATATATAGATAATTGTCTTTTGCCTATGTTATATCTCTCGTTACCACTAAAAACAAACCTGATGCTGAAATCAGAAGTTGTCTGCTGGTTATATTTTGTATCGCGGGTACCGCTATATATAACATTATTATTTCGTAATGTTTTTAGGTATTCCATTTTAGGTCAGATTATTATAACTGCGTTCTTCGATCAACAGGCAGCGATTGCCCGATGGGTCCATAAACTCTGCTCCAAGCCCGATCGGCATATATTGCGGTTCGTTATAAAAATGAATGCCGGCCGATTTTAAAGTATGATAATCATTCAGGCAATCATCAGTATTTACCACTATGCGGCACTTTTTATAATCATAGCCTGCATCATTGGTAATTAAAATAAATATATCAGGACTGGCAGTTTTCATTATTATACATTCCTGGGCCGACAGCATATTTCTTTTATTATATACTTCAAACCCAAGATTTTCAGCGAAAAAGCTTGCCTGCCTTTCAATGTCATCAGTAAATATGGGTATGTATTTAATTTTCATGTTAATTCACGGGAAATGTTAATGGAATCAGTAAAACCCAGTATCGAAATCAATATTGAAGGGCTAACCGGTTTGTTGTGAGATCAGTTATTACCAAAGAATAACCAAAGATAATACCCATTAAATGGTACTGTATACCCCCAATAGGGTGAATTTTTATGAAATAGGAATATTTTTTCTTTCCCGATGAGAATAATCAGGAAAAAGCTTGAGGAGATTGGAAAGTCACCCTATATAAGGGTGACTTTTTATAAAATTGGTTGATCGGAGTGACCTTTTGGAAGGTTCAATTGTATGCAATTACTTTTGGCGCTGTTGTTTCGCTGTCTTTATCATTGAATATTTTGCACACCTGGGTTATTTTCCATTGCTTATCAGCATTTTTCTCAAGGGTAAGAAAATTTTGCTGCACACAGTTATCATAGTTAAAATCAACACGAACCATAACAAGGGCACTGCTTTTGGCGATTACTTCATAGTCGGCCTCACAATTTTGTTTTAATGCTCCCTCTTTTTTCATTTCATCTACCAGGTCCGATTTAGTTTGAACAATAACATTTTCGGCCCTGGGAATTTTAAATGTAGCGTCGTCGCTCATTATTTTGTTTAGGTTTTTGTAATTGGCATTCATGTGGCTGTCAATGTAATCCTTAACCACTTTGCTATAGTCCCCGGTTGCAGGTTCGGCGGCATATGTTGTGATGCTAAAAGCTGCCAGTATCCCTACCAGGCATGCTTTAAAAATTGTGATTTTCATTTGTTGAGTTATTTATCTATAACAAATGTCAGCAGGATGGGCGCAGGATAATATGCTTATTACGCCATTAAATATGCGGTTTTGACCATTTTATTGAAGACGAACCATATATCAGAAGGATAAATTAATGATTCTATGGCTGTATGGAAGCGTCCTGGTTGGCGGAGTAGTATTTTAATTGGATAATGTCATTCGGAATAGGTTTAGAATTCCATTCCTGGTGGATGATCAGCGCGGCGCCTACTGCGGAAGCCTGGGCCATCGAAGCGGCAAATACTTCCATATTGGGCAGGGAAGCGGCCAGCAGGGTCATAAAAATGCTGTTCTTGCTAAAACCGCCGTCTACAAATACTCTTTTAACCACTGGCGAATTATTAATAACTAACAGCGTCGATTTTATTTGTAACCTTACCAGGTCACGGATGAGCTGATGATAGGCTTCAATAGGGTTTCTGAATCCGGAAAGATCACGTTCGGCAAAGTTTAGCTCCTGGTTGATATTCGATTTCAGTAAGTTATTGATCTCAGGGCTAAATGCTAAGTTTCTGAATTGCTTGGTATCGTTTTTAAAATATTCGCTGATACGTTTTACCTGCTGTTCATGCTCAAATCCCGAAAACAATCTTGATGCTTTCACCGGTTTGCCCTGGTATTGTAAGTATTGCAAACAATCATCTTTGACCTCATAAGCTGTCAACGGCGATTGATTGAAAGGGTTCAGGCTGATACACCAGGTGCCCGTAGAAAGCAGAATAAAAGGTTCTTTAAAATTTACAAGGTAGGGGACCAGTGCGGCTGAACTGTCATGCAAGCCGATACCAACCTTATAATTAGTTTTCTGAAATGATACCTTTAAAGTGCTGTTGGCCGTTTCTATTGGCGCCAATATTTGTGCGATCCCTTCCTGCTGCAACCACTCATGGTAATTGTTATTCTCAAAATCCCACATTGCGGTATGGCATCCGATACTGGTCAGGTCCGAATAGTATTGGCCTGTTAATAAAAAACTTAAATACTGCGGCAGGTGCAATGCATACTTTGTTTTCTTAAATACTGCACGCTTTTCGTGTTTAATACGATATAACTGCAACCCCGAATTAAGGTTGCCTAATATTGGCGATGCAGTTTGCAGGCTAAATTTTTCTTCACCGCCATATTGGGCATAGAACTGTTTGCTTAGTCCTTCGGGATAGGGTTTAAGGTAATTGTATAAAGGGCAAACAGGCTTGCCGTCGCCACCCAAAAAAACAAAGCTTGCCCCGTATGCCGAAAAATTGATGCCCTTGATAGAAAACTGCTTAAGCTTTGATACTTCATTTAACGAATCGAATACTGATTGCCGCAGGCTTTCTAAATTTTCGCAGGGGAAACCGTCTTCATCTGTTGTTTCGTTAAAGCGCGCCGACCGTTCAAATACGATCTGGTAATTCTCGTCAAACAGGAACAGTTTTTTGTTGGTCTTGCCGACATCGAATATGGCTATAACGGGTATGCCGCTCATTTTTTGTTTATTAAAGCCCTGTAGCAACCGTCTTCATGCCGCGTTCTTTTATTAAATGTTTCCTTACATCCAATTTTCGAAAAGCATCAATAGGATCTAAAGCACCGTTTGAACGCAGATTTGCTTCAGCAATTAAAGGCCTTACATCCGTGCGGTAAGCTTGCTGCAATATTTCTTGTGCTTTAGCTACATCGTTCTCCTGTTGCGCAGTTTGAAGCGCTCTTTTATCAACCAATAAGGCCTGGGCATAGGCGATCTTAATAGCCTGAACAGATTGCAGCAGGTCTTCTATGGGATCTTTTACATTATGTGATGTCGGCGTGCCTTTTGCATAATGAGCCTACGAGTTGCTCC
>JBEHXM010000105.1:0-18954 GCA_048498695.1 Bacteroidota bacterium | reverse complement strand
GAGGTTATCCCTGCCGCAGAAAAAACTTTCAGACTGGATAAGGAACGCGGTATGGATAGCCATACCTGCTATTATAGTCGTAAGCACTATTTATATCTTTTTCCTTTCAAAAGGACAAAACCCGGCATCTGCTTCCGCCGGGCTTAAACTCACCTGGAAAACATTCAGCTTCCCATTGGCGTCTCCCCTGCTTTCAGGCTTTTCTATTGATGATCTTTGTCATGGACTTATCTATCATACGGGCAAACCCTTATTTGCTGATTACTTAGCTATTACCATATTGATATTATTAGCTGCATTAAGTGTATGTCTTGTTCTAAGACTCATCCGCAAAATACCAAACGAAAATTACCGGCTGCTCCTGGTAGTATTCTATTTGATATCAGTTTTGTTTTTTAGTTATGCCTACTTAAAACAAATGACCATCTCTTATGAGGCCAGGCATTTCCGTGTTATCGGGTTGATCGTTATACCTGGTACAATTTACCTGTTCAGTCAATTCAAAATACCTTACCGGGTTATATTTGGTTTGATCTGGATTGGGATAACCCTGACCAGTGTGATCTACCTGGCGAAAGGTTATTCTTTCAATAAAAACAAGAGCGCACACGGCACATCGGGAATTGCACAGGAATTTATTGACCAGGCAGCCCTGAACAAGATCATGGCTATTGACAAACAGGAAACCAACGCCACTTTTGTATTTATTACCAAGGATATCGGCCTGGAAATTAAGCACAACCGGGTGCTCAACCTGGAGCCTATCGGCGAGGATCTGAAAATTGACTTTGATGATTATGAACACGACGGTCATGCCGGTCCGTTATACATTATCCTCCCCGATGTTTACCGGGGCCCCAGGGAAAAAATGATCCTCAAAAGCTTTCCTGATTACAAAGGCTGGTACGGTTCCATGCTTAGCAATAATTATGTAATGTACCAGGCAAAGTAGCCATCCTTCAGAAATCATACAGATATTTCACATTCGCAGTAGTTGTCAATAATTAAGACAGCAATGCGTCCCGCCAGAAAAGGTGAACCCTGCCACCCGTATAAACCCTGGCAACTGCATCCTCAGACTTTTTCGGATCGCCTTCAGCCCGCGGCGTGTAAACTACCTTATCGAAGGTTGAATTCCCATTCTCTTTATTAATGTAAGCCATTATAGTTTGCTCACTAAATTGATCTGATCCTGTCTCTACGATCGTCAGCAGTGATTCAAGCACTGTGCGATTTGATGAACTTAATTTTTTCAAAAATAATAATGATGAATTAAAGTAAGGCGGGTTTTCCAGCGATTGAAGTCTTGCCTTTTCAATAAGTTGCTGGTCATAAAGTGGAAACGACTGTTGCGGCATGGCAATCTGGGCGTTTTGATCGTTTAAGTAAGGTTTAATAACAGGCAAGATATCCCCGTTCCAAAGTACATTTGCTTCGCAGCAAATAATGGGCTTTCCCGCATTTAACATTTGAAGCGTTGCAGCCAGTTTGATCCCTTTCGGATTGGATTTCGCAAAGTCAATGACCGATTTTGCCTCGTGCTTTAAATGATAGTTCAGACAGTCGCTGCCCCTGATAATATTCAAGTTTCCTGCCGGAAACCAGCGGACAGACTTTCGGCACGCGTCCATGTCAACGTCTAAGTCCGTGAATACGAATATGTGAGGGATCTTCGGGAATTGTTTATAAATGCTTTTCAGACATTCTTTTAACATTTCAACCTGATGGCTGAAACAAACAATGACCAGGTCATATTCATCCGTAAATTCCAGATTCTTTTTTGAAGGTAGGGGGGTGAGATACTTTAAGATCTGTCTGGAAATACCGGAAGTTATTTTAGTTATGATATTGCTTTTCATTTAAGGGACCTTAGGCAGCTATAGAACGGATTGTCCTACAGCCTGGTTACAAAAATCAAAGATAAAAACAAACTGTCGGTTAGAAGCTTATTTATTTAATAAGATCATCCGCTCAAATCCGCAAGATTATTTGTCAAAGAACTAACAAAATGAAACCTCAAAAACAAAACTTTTGCGTGTAAGTTTTTTACCGTGCCGACGCAGTTTTGCTTTTTCATCTGCTTCTGGCATGATCCGCACTTATTTTTTACCTTGTAGGAGTAAGGCAACCTTTTCTCTTTCACTTTCGAGTAACTTCGCATAAAGTTGCTTATTTTCTTCAAAAAGCTCGATCAATTTTTCAATCGGATTGATGGGGCATTGGTAATTAAGGGAAGTGGCGTGGTCGTGGTAGTAATTCCCGATAATGTTAAATACTGCCTCTTCGTTAAATCGTTTGATACCCTCTGTAGTAACGCCCAGTATTTCAGCAATTCGTTCCAAAACTTCATCTTCTACTTTCTCACTTTGTTCGATCTTGGAAATCTGCTGCTGGCTGATCCCCAATTGAGTTGCCAGATAATCCTGTTTAAAGCCACGGAGCTCACGTATTTTACTGATCTTCTTCCCGATTTGAGCAGTTTCTGCCATAGTTCAAATGTATTATTATTTTGTAAATGTACAATACAACCGGAAAATTGTAAAATACAATTATTCGTGGTTGGATACACTAAGCGACTCCTGCTAATTTTGACGCCATCCGGAAGCAAGATGCGTATGACCTGCGTCCTCGAAATATCCACCGGAGCAAACCTTATGAAGACTGACAAAATAAAAGCAAAGAGATATAATTATTTTATTGGCATAGATATTTCCAAAAATGAGTTGGATTATGCGGTGATGAAAGGAAATAAGTTATTATTTCACGAAGAGAACATCAATGATCCTGACGCATTTATGGAATTTATTGAAAAACTGAAAACATTGCCGGGTTTCACTATAGCCAAAGCACTGTTTTGTATGGAACAAATTGGGATTTACTCTAATTATATTTTATCTGCCCTGAGAAAACTGAAAGCCAATGTGGTCCTGGAAAATCCTTTGAAAATTAAAAGTTTTCTGGGAATGACACGGGGTAAGGATGACAAACAGGATTCTATCCGCATTGCGTTATATGCCCAGAAAAACAAAGATGATCTGCATTTGTGGGAGGCTAAAAGACCCGAAATGATTGAGCTCAAAAGCCTGGCCGCCTTACGTAATCAATTATTGACTATTTCCGTGGCTTTAAAAACATCGATCAAGGAGACTGAGCCATTTATATTAGGAGAACTTCAGGATCAGCGGGTACGATTGATGAAATCCAGCATTAATGCCGTTAACAGTGATCTCGACCAGGTCAATACGCTGATCGATCAACTGATCAGCCGTGATGAAAAACTTCAAAGGTTGATGGAATTGATCTCTTCGGTAGTTGGTGTTGGCAGGGTTACCGGTCTTCAGGTTATTATCTGTACAAATGAATTCAAAGACATTAATAATCCCAAAAAATTCGCTTGTTATGCTGGTGTAGCGCCGTTTAAAAATGAATCCGGGATCACACGAAAAAGGGCAAGGGTCTCTTTGTTCGCCAACAAAAAGATGAAAGCTTTATTACATACCTGCGCCTTAGCGGCTAAAAATGCAGATCCGGAGTTGAGTGCCTACTATCAGAGGAAGACTTTGATAGAAGGAAAACCGAAATTTTCAGTGCTAAATGCGATCCGCTATAAGTTGGTCCTCAGAATATTCGCGTGCGTCAACCAGGACCGGCTATTTATTAAAGGTCACCGAATAACAGAGAATATAAGCAGCGGATAGTTGAGTAAATCCGCACACATGAGCTTAATAGACGGAATACATGGTTTGCTGCTTTAGACAAAACTCACAAAAGAAAATAGATCGGCCATCTTAATACTACAGCAAGACGAATCAACAGTGGCTCTGGATTAACGATCCAACAATGGGGGAAATTCTTGCCTTTTTTTTTAATAAAAGCATTTTTTCTAGGCTTTATAAATTTAGAAAGGCAGAGACTTAACAGAAAAATAGCAGTGGGTAGATCAGCGAAGACCCGAAGCAAATGGCTCAATGTATGGAATGGATAGCCTGCTGCTTTTTTTCGTTGAAATTAAAGAACAAATAGATCGGTTTTTAAAATATAACAGCAAGGCGAATCAACAAATACCCAGGATTAATGATCCAGCCAGGGGAAGAATCCTTGCTGTTTTTTTAAAATAAAAGCATTTTTTCTAGGGCTTTATAAAATTAGAAAGGTAGAGACTTAGCAGAAAAAAACAGCGGGTAGATCAGCAAACACCCGAAGCAAAATGGCTCAATGTATGGAATGGATAGCCTGCTGTTTTTTCAATGAAATTAAAAACAAATAGATCGGTTTTTAAAATATAACAGCAAGGCGAATCAACAAATATCCAGGATTAATGATCCAGCCAGGGGTAGAATCCTTGCTGTTTTTTATTTGAAGAATTAATTCTGAAAATCTATGAAAACCGAACTATCTGTCCGAAATTTTCAAATCAGAAAATTCATTTCGCAAACCATCATTTGATTTTTACAGGTAAAATCTGGCAGGTGCAAATTCTTCAGCATTTCGCACCCAGCATCGCTGATGGCAGCCGGCAGTTTTGCGTTTCCCGGAATTTCGCTTTGACAATTTCTTTACCCCAGATTTTATTTCCCGCTCGTTTGGGGTGGGCTTTAAAATCTTCGTTGCGTTGTTGAAAGTGAAGGTCAATGGCTTTTTTGCAGGCATTGGTATCGGGGTAATTACTGTTATGGATCACTGCGCGCGCTAGTCCCGCAAAAACGGATTCTATGACATTTAAGAACTGGGTTGACGCGGGCAAAGGCGTGATCTTTACGGCAGGTTTTCCTGTCCTATTATGATCATCGATGTAAGTTTTCAGGATTTTCGAATTGTGCCAGCTGACCGCATCCCAGCAAAGATACAGCGCTTCCTGGTTATGGTACTCCTGGATAAGCAGGTCGATCAACCTGATCATTTCAAAGGTGTTCTTTTTCTCTGAGAAGAAGTGGGTAACCTGGTTCGTCGACAACTCTAATGCCGTAGTGCAAATAATCATCCCTTTGCTCTTTTGTTTTTCCGGTACAAAGCCGGGGCTCTCATTACCATGTTTGAGCATCCGGCCTCCTTTGATCTTGATGGATACCGGCCCGTATTCGTCTATGGAAAAAAATTTCTCATTAGGTTTCAAATGGCGGAGAATGCGCTGGATCTTCCCGATCTTTTCCCGGAATTTTGGATCAGGGCTGGTCAGCATTTCCCGCGACTTTTTATACTTATAACCCATCTGGTGGATACACCGGCGCACTTGTTCATAGTGAATTTGTGGCGTATACAGTTGGTTGTACACTGATGTCAGCGCCAGCATGCTCCAACTCGTTCGGTTCAGGCTATGAAGACCCGGCGATTCATGCATTAACTTTAGTAACCTTTCTTTGCGGCCTTTTAGTAACTGTGATTGTTTCAGATTTCTTGGGTTTGGGGCAAAGTCGAACCCATTCAGTCCTTTCTCCATGTAGCCCTTCAGCCACTTATCGATGGTTTTAGTACTGGTTTCGATCTGAGTGATGATCTCTTTTCTGGTCGCCCCCTGCAGGGCAAGATCCAGGCATTTGGAGATTTGCCAAAGCCGGTGGTTGTTGGAGTTTCGCCATTTTTTAAGCGTTACCAGGTCCGCAGGAGAGATCCGGTCGAGCAGCTTTACCGGCCGCGGGACGATGTTTTCCTTTATCCATTTGAAAAGTAATGGCTTAAATGATGCGTAAAGGTAAGTGTGCACGCTGTGTTTTTTGTATGTGGAATAGACTTCGCAGGGTTGAATGGCTGGTGTGGTTTGTCCGGCGACTAAAACCGGCAGTAGCATCATCAGTTCATCATATTTTTGGGTGGCCCAATGTGGCCTGCGCGGCTCGCCCGGATAAAAGCCGAAGTCTTTCAGGCGTTCGGGATACTCAGAACGGATGCGTTCAAACTCTCTCTTATAGTTCCAGGTCGTTTTTGTGGAGATTTTAAGTTCCTTCGCCAGTGCATAAGAATTATATTCACCTTCAATAAAGCGCTTGCGCAGGATATCTGCCTTACCAGTACAAAGTTGATAACGGTGCATAGTCTTCTGTAGTAGAAAAGCATTAACCTCTATAAAAATACAATTTTATCAGATCAATCAGGGCTTGTGGTCAGGATATTACATAGATTATCGGGCTGCTTCCGGTGCCACAGAATAGGCGTTCCGCGAATGAATTTTGACAGGGTGTCTTCAAAAAAAGACTGGTTAGAATAGGTGATTGTTTTATAGTGAATGTTTTACCTAACATTAGTCTTTCTTTCAGGGCATCAGCGGGTAACCTAAACGCTGTTTCAGGGTGGCCAGGTCGATTTGCTGCACCTGACCGCTGCTGTCATTCGGAAACAGCAGGCAATAGATCACTTTTTTGCCGGTACCGTTTAAAACGACCTTATAACAAAAATCAGGGACTGCGACAGCCGACCCAGGCTTGGTTACCTTACTTCCGTAAATACCGCCGGCAACTATAAATAAATGTTGTGTCCGGGAAAGCTTACGGATCTTTGTCTCCCAGCTCTTCCAGATACCGCGGTTGAGTTTCGTCGTTTGGGGAAGACAATTGAAGAAACAGAAAGTCTTTTGGTCGAGCGCACAGTTCCCGGCAAAGTCCTCTGCGTTTGCCAGGTGCCCTTCATCAAAACCCGAGCCCGCATAATCTGCCGGCATGGCTGTTCTTACGCCGCAGGCGCCAAAGCGGAAATGTGAACGATCACAATCGCCGCCGCCTTTGTAAAGCGGGTAGGTAACATACAAGGGATTTTTCAGCGCATAACAAAAGTAAGATTTGTAAATGCCCATGTTAATAACAGTGTCTGCCTGCTGGCCCTTAGCTATAGCGGACCAAAGAAAAAGAATAAAGAGGGAGCATATTTTTTTGTTGATCCTCATGGCGCCGGTAACGTTCTTAAAGATAATTCTAAATGGCGAAAATCTCCTACCGTGTTTTCACGGTATTTTTGAACACGGGTTAATGTTACCTTTGGACCAATGACAGAACTAAACGAATTTGAATGCGGAATGCTGGACGCCATGCTTGAGGCTTTTGGTATCCCGGATAACCTTACCCGCGGGCAGCTGCTGGAGCTTTTCGGTCAGGATGAGGCAACAGCCTTCGCCATGGTGCAGATCCTGTTGAACGAAGGCCTGGTGACCGCATCCGGTAAGCACAGCGATTACGAGCTTCCCGAAAAGCTCATTCTCAAACCCAAAGGTCAAAAGTTTCTGGAGCAGGGGGCATTTAGCCGTCGCTATCAACGCGAACAGGAAAAGCCGGTCGAAGTAGGAGGGACGCTGGCCAAATTACAGCAGCAGAATATGCGCCTGCAAAATCTCCGCCTGTCGGCAGATGCGCAGATCGGGGATATTAACAAGAAACTTTCCAAACAACAAACCCAGCTATATATTGCCTGGATTCTGATCGTGATCGCCATGATCCTGGGTTATCTGATAGGCACGATGGTTAAGCACCATTAAAAGATTCCTGAAAAGTCTTAATGACTGCTGCCGATAGCCAATTTTGAACAATTGCTCAGCAAATTCCTTTGGGTTCCATGGCCCCGGCTCGGCCTTATAAGCGGGTGAAGCATTGATCATTGCCTGCTCGGGAACCATGATCTTTTCAACCTGGTTTTTATGCCGGTTAAAATTATTACGGTAGGCGTCGTCGCAGAACCGCTTATCGTTGCGGCCGTGAATGGCTCTGCCGCATTCTTTACAGGTGTTATGGTTCCCGAACATCAAACAAATTTAATCTATGTCTTTTACTACTGACTATACTGTGTGGGGTTTTTTGAGATCGGGTAATATTTAATAAGAATGGGTATCTGTAAATACTCCCGGCTGTTTTTAGGATGGGGCGCATTTTTGTTTTCATAAAATATTAAGCGTATGAGAATCAATGAAAATATTTTAGTCAGTGAAAGTTTTTCGGACATGGAGAAATTCTATTATTTCGATTTTGTAGAGGCTGTTAACGGCAGTTTTTTTATGCGGATCAGCCGGAGCGATCATAAGGAAGATGATACCTATGACCGTCAGGCAGTGGTAATCTTCCAGGAAAACTTCGAGTTTGCGATGGAGGCGCTGACCTCGATGTTCCGGACGGCCGGACTGCAGTTGAAGCAGCCGCATGACGAGCAGCAACTGAACGGGATCAAAAGCTGGAACCCCGAAAGCCGTCCGCGCGAAAAAATGATGGCGGAGGGACGGGAGGCCATGGCGGATACCGAGCTGCTGGCCATGCTGATCGGCAGCGGCACACCGCGGGAATCGGCCGTCGGCCTTGCAGCGCGTATTCTTAACGGTATCGGGCAAGATCTTAGCCGGCTGGCTACCACAACGATGGAAGAACTGTGTGTATTCAAAGGAATGGGCCGCGCTAAATCTTCCACCATCATTTCGGCGATGGAACTCGGACGGCGTATCGCAGCGATCGAAAAGAAAAGGTTTTGGCAGAAAGCTGTTCAAAATTAGGTCTTCGATCCAGGTCAGCAGTTCCAGCCGCTTCGCCTGCGCTCAGCCGCTTCACTGCGGTTTTGCAGCATGGCCTTCTGGCCTGCGCGCGGGAGCTTCGCTGCGCTATGCATCCCGTGCCCGCTGCGGGCAACCATCCTGCTGACGGCTATTTTTTTGGTGCCTTTTAATCTTTTCCATCCAACTCCATTGGCTTTTTCGCAAGCAAATTTCTGATCGCCGGATCAACCCGGCAAGACCAAGCCCTGCGGGTTTGCTGGAAAAAAATCTCCACACCTCCGCTGCGCTCCGGGTCGTATTTTTTTCCGCAAAGTCTTGCCGGCCTGACCGGCTATTTCAGGTGAGGTTGCTTACAAAAAGCCACCGGAGGCATGTGCCGACGGGATTAAAAATTAAGCAACATGAAAAGGATAAAAGGGCGAAGCCCGCCAATCGGTCAATTTTTGAAATCAAAGCCTTATCAATCAAATAGGAAACGAATTATTCTTCATTAAAAAAATTAAATATCATGGAAACTAAAGTAAAAGAAAACGGAGCAGTTAAAAACGGAGCGGATATCAAAAACGCCCAAGGTCATGCAGGGGAAAGGGTGAACCCGCAGTTTGTTGCGGGTAATGTGGTGAATAAGGAATCGGTGAAGGCTGAACCTGCTAAAGAAGAGCCAAAAGCCGAGCTGGAAAAACAGCCACGCAATTTAGAACAGACCATCAAGTATTTGGAGGAATTGCATAACCTGAAAACCACCCGCGACCGTTACCTGAAAACCATCGGTAATCTGGATGCATTTGAGATTGATTTGAAAAAAGAGACGGACGATGCGGACGGTAATTATTACCAGGGCTGCAGCCTGACGATCGAGGATGATAAGGGGAAGAAGTTCAGTACTAAAAACCCATTGATTATTTGGACGGTGGCGCAAGAAGTGACCGATATCTGCGAAGGTAAGTTAGCCGAGGTAGAAGCCAAACTGGTGATAAAATAACCAATGGAAACGCTCTATGCGGTGATGACGCATAGAGCGTATTTCTAAGAAGTACATCTTAAAAGCTAAGACAATGATACAGTTATTTATAGAACTCACCAACCAAATTTTTTGGGAAGGTTATGCCGAAGAACTGGCAAAAAATAAACCCGCTATTTTCCAAATGGAACTGGCGGAATTTGTGAACTCCTATTATTCATAAAGCTATGTACGATACGATTTATTTATTGGTCAAAGCGACCATTCAGACCTCGCATAAAAATGTACATGAGGCAATTACGGAAATACAGGGACATTCCAAATGCACGATTAGTAACACAAGGAAAGTGAAAATCTGTGCGACAGAATTTATGAATTACAAACTTAATCTGAAAAAAGATGCATAACTTGAATTATAACGAACAGACGCAACAGCACAGCTTTTTTAGCGTCAAAGAAAAGGCCTGGCATGGTTTAGGGCAAATTATTGCCGATTACCCGACCAGTGCCGAAGCACTACGATTTGCCGGATTGGATTATACCATCGACAAACGACCGTTATTTACGTTCGATACGGAGAACCATAACGGCGATCCCGAAGCGGATATTATAATCCCCGAAATTGAAGTGCCGGGTTATTTCGCCACTGTTAGGAGCGACACCGATGCTGTTTTAGGTGTAGTAGGGAAAAACTACGAGATCGTGCAAAATGTGGATGCGTTCAGTTTCTTTGATAGTATCGTAGGCGGGAAAGACGGCATTTTATATGAGACTGCCGGGGCTTTAGGAATTGGGGAACGAGTGTTTATTACAGCTAAGTTACCGGATTATATCCGGGTTGGGCGAAATGATTGTATTGAAAAATATTTATTCCTCACTACTTCCCATGATGGCACGGGTAGCATTCAAATTGCTTTTACTCCGGTGCGGATCGTTTGCCAAAATACGCTGAACGCGGCTTTGCGTAATCAAATGAACGGCATCAAAATCCGCCATACTGCCAGTGCGGGGGATAAGTTGAAAGAGGCTTATAAAATGTTGGGTATCACCAATCAGCTAAGCGTGGAGCTAGAGGCGATTTATAACCGATGGTCAAGGGTACGAGTTAGTGACCCGGAACTCAAACGCTTGATACAAATTGCTATGGCGCCCAATAAAGAAACCTTGGAAAACCTGTGGATAGGGAAGGAGGACGCCCTATCCAGCAATTTCACCAATGTCGTTAGTAGCGTTTTTGATTATGCCATGACGAGCCCTACCCAGCAGGAGGGGACCACAAAGGGCACTTTGTTTGGAGCTTATAATGCGGTGACCGGGTACTTTCAGAATGTACGCAATTTCCGGGATAGTGAAAGTAAATTCAAATCCATCATGTACGGTACGGGATTGCAGAAAAGCCAAACCGCATTTGAACTATGTTCTGATTTCGCGAAGTATGGTAAAGTAAGTTTTAATTGATTAACAGGGGGAGCAATCCCCCTTAAGAAACCCGAGTATGA
This sequence comes from Bacteroidota bacterium, assembly GCA_048498695.1. GTDB lineage: Bacteria > Bacteroidota > Bacteroidia > Sphingobacteriales > Sphingobacteriaceae > Mucilaginibacter. The sequence goes on along the minus strand of JBEHXM010000105.1, from coordinate 8,036 downwards.
GCTATATTATTATAAAACACATGGCGGAGCGGAATACGCCATTATCGTGACCGATACCGAAGGAAACAACCTGGTGTTTGAAAATTACGAAGAAGCGCAGAAAGAAGCTACTGATTGTCAGGATGCCTTGATAATACGGCTGTAGTCCGGGACATTTCGAAGAAGCTAATGCACGCAGAAAAACAATGCGCCGCCAAGTCTTCTATATCATTTGTCAAGTTTTGCTTAAATCCCGGCAATTAAGATGGCGTTTGGGTCAGTATTGTCAAAGCAAATTTTACCACCAGGCAGAAAATGAATTCGACATAGAGTTATATTTTTGAGCGCATATCATTGTTTCTGTTGAATGAACCATATTCTTTTATGCGTTTGTCCAAATCTGCAATTCGCTTTAAATCAGCGACAAACTTGTTCGAGATTTGGAAGTCATTCCACCCTTTTATATAAAGCCTTTTTACAACAGTAAAAGGGCTTTTTTTATGCCTACAGGACTGTTTTCGATAAAATAAATTCGCCATTAGAAAGCCTAATAATTACCGGCTTGCTGCACCAGCAAAAAAGCCGCCTTACTTTCGTAAAGCGGCTTGGTAATCGCAGGGAGGATTTTAATTTCTCCTATTGTTTTATTGCTTAGTGTTGTGCCCACCAAAGCGGTGTTAATACAGCGTCCGGGCCACCTAAGGCCGATACCGCTTTATTATATCCCGCCGAGTTACTATTTTTTAAGTTGGAAGGATATATTAAACGCTGTGGTATGAATTTAATACTTGCGGTCATGTAATTGCTGCTGTTCAAAGCCGGCAGATCAGGCATGGTTTGTTCAACCGCAGGGTTCTCAAAGAAAGGAAGCCCTAATCTCCTGTGGTCATTCCATGTTTCTAATGGCAAATAAGGTAGTTGCGCCAGGTACTTCTGAGTAATGATCTTGGTCAGGTGGTCATTTCTAACCGTACCCGACTTATATAGATCATTTTTAGGATAAGCAACTGCAACCGTACCCGCAACACCTGTTACACCATCCACGTAATTCATAGTATGGGTTGCGCCAGGTTCTGTCACATGATCCCATTTAACAGAAGTACCTACACGGTTATAATCTGTAGATGCCAGGTAGGTGCTTAAATTACCCGAGATACCAAAATATTCAAAGCTTTTTGCGATACCTGTTTCATAAGCAGTTTTAGCATCAACAGAGGTACCCCAGCCACGTTCGGCAGCTTCCGCCAGCAGGAAATAAGTTTCCCATGGGCCAAAAAACACTCTTTTATTTGTACCGTTCCTATAAATTAAATTGGTTAATGGTTTGCATCCATTAGTAACAATAGGTTGCATCATCGCTGTTTTGCCACCCCAGTTTCCGTCTGCTTTAGCGTTCCAGGTATATTTGGCGTCAAGCGTTTTTATGGTATTGCCTGAACCGTCTTTTATAGGGCCTGTAAAAGTTGTAAATGTACCACCTATAGCGGGGTAATTTGGATTGCCGATATCACCCGGGATACTGAATATCTTATAAGGGCGCGGGTCGATGGTATTGGGCAAGCCATCTAACCAGTATCCGGCCATTGGATCGTTGGTTTTTGTGGCAAGTTGCTCGGTATACCTTTGCCCCACATAATTTGCCGGTTTAATTGCCGACTGGAAATCGGCGCCTAATTGATCGGCTGTTTTTACGCCACCTAAGCCTACCGACAGGTTATTATAAGTTGCAGATATCGGCAAGCCCATCCATGATGATTCTTTTCTGAATACACCGCTCAGTGGATTATAGCTATTTGGCAACTCCTGTATGGCGAACATATCAGCAGCATCAGTAATGTAATCGCCTCCCGAAGCAGCATCTTTAAACTCGGCTTCGGCTTTGGCTGCATCAACTTGTGACAACCTCATAGCCAGGCGCATGCGCATAGAATTGGCATATTTGCGCCATTTCTTATAATCATAGCCATAAGCCGGGTCTTCATTGCTCACGACACTGGAATTAGTTACGGACACATCAAGTTTTGAAGCAGCATCCTTAAGCTCGGAAAGTAAAAAATAGTAAACAGTTTTCACATCCTGAAAATCAGGATTTTTGCCCTGGAATGCATCTGTTGGCATAGGGCCAAACGTGTCGCTAAACTCGCTCATTAAATAAGCCCTCCAAATCCTGGCCACCTGTACCAGGTTATTGGTGTAGGGTTTCGCTGTCTTTTTTGCGATCTGGTCGTTACCGATCTGGATGGCGGTGTTTATATTATTTTGCCATTGTGATGATTGCCTGTAGTACTCGGAAGCCCAATCGTCAACAAAGGAACCCTGGGAGAAAGTTTCCCCATCTTCATCCTGTTGCCCGCGACCACCGGGAACCCAGTACAGAATGAATATACGTTCTGACAGGCCAGGATCCTGCTGGGCCCCAACAATTGAATTGTTAATAAAATATTCGGTTTGAACCTGGTCTGCGCTTGCAGCGAACGGGTTGTTGTTTATCTCATCAAACTTCTTGCACGATGCCAGCATCAAGGTAGCTGTGAGTACAAGAGTTGATTTTTTTAATATCGATTTCATATTTATGAATTTTATCTTTTTAATGTGGAATTAGAAACCAAGGGTTAGGTTAAGCAAAAATGTGCGTGTGGTTGGGGCGCTACCGCTTTCATAACCGGTTGCGTTACTTCCTGTAGCATAAACAGATTCAGGATCTAAGCCATCCATATGGCTTTTTATCAACCAAACGTTGTTTGCAGATACGCCAACGCGTGCTCTTTGGATTCCTAAACCAGATAAAAATGTTTTAGAAATATCATAGCTTAACTGCACATTTCTAAGACGTATGTTTGAGGCATCATATAAGTTAGCCTCAGTTATACCCTGGTTGCCGGTAGTAACTGCCTGCCAGTATAATTGCGGGTTAACCGCTATGGTATTCTGTGTGTAAGCGGAACCATTTTGAATCACACCCTTAACTACCATATCTGCCCTGCCGTTCACCACTGTATAATTTGATGTTCCTGCTGCTTCCATGTGTGCTATAGTGCTTGAGAATATTTTGCCACCAAAACGTGCATCGATCAGGAACGAAAGGTTAATGCCTTTGTACGAGAAAGTATTAGTTAGCCCTAATAAACTTGTAGCCTGCTGGTTACCTAAAACCTTATTGTCGCCAACCTGCGGTAAGCCTGCATCGGTTAGCAGCAACTGGCCGTTGTAAGGGCTGCTTGGGTCATTCACACGTTTAAAGCTGCTGCCATAAATAACACCGTAAAGTTGCCCGGCCTGCGCTAACACAGATAAGTTATCATAGCTTCCTAACGGATATTGTGTAACATCAGGAGTGATAGACTTAACAAGGTTACGGTTCATTGAGAAATTCACCATGGCATTCCAGTTAAAACCATTTAGGGTTCTTACTATCTTACCATCAACCATTAACTCAAAACCTTTATTTTGAATATCGCCGGCATTAATTTTCCGTGCAGTGTAACCACTCAAATTATCCATTGGCAGATCGATAAGCTGCCTGGTGGCATTTGATTTATAAACCGCGAAATCGAAACCTAAACGGCTGTCAAAAAAGCGCATTTCTAAACCCGCCTCGTATGATTTGATGAGCTCGCTTCTTACAGACGGATCATACAATATATCGTTACGGCTTGCATTGGTATTATTATTAGGGTCTTTGCTGATGATGTAGGTATTATATAACTGGTATGGTTGTAAATCGTTACCTACCGTTGCAAATGAGCCCCTGATCTTACCATAGGTTATCCATGACGGTAAGCTGTTGCTTTTATTTAACGCTTCTGAGAATACAAATGAAGAGCTTACAGAAGGATAAAAGTATGAACGATTAGCAATGCTTAAGGTTGAGCTCCAGTCATTTCGTGCTGTAGCATCTAAAAAGAATACCTGGTCATAGTTTATACCTACTGATCCGTAAACAGAATAGATATCATGCTTAAATAATCCCTGGTCAAGACCCGGATTACCAACGGCGTTGTTTATTGAGAACAAGTTCGGTACCGTCAATGTTCCGGCGCTTCCACTAAAGAAAGACTGTTGCTGGTTCATTAAGTTACCGCCTAATGTTGCTGTCGCACCCCATTTACCAACCAGGTTATCTTTTTTGGCCGATAGTAAACCGCTGTAGTTAGTTTCGGTGAATGACGTTCTGCGTAATCCGTATGAACCTGTTGAAGTTGCTGTAGCACCGGCATATTCCCTGCTATCAGAATTCGTGGTGTAAGTATCAGCGCCGCCTTTACCTTCAAAGCTCAGCCAGTTGTTAAACTGATATTTAACTGTTCCATTTAACAGGAACCTGTTCCTTACATCCCGGTTTTGAACATATTTTGATGCCCAGTAAGGACTCAGGTCCTGACCATCATGCCACCAATTCATGTAACCGGCTGCATTTATAGGATTTTTATAATCCTGTACATTAATTGATGTAGGGAGTGTTTCTAAATAATAAAAGTAGTTATTAGGGTTGTAACCTGCCTGCGGGCGGTTATCGGCTGTCGAATTGATGTATTGTACTTTAGTATCAACCGTCCACCTGTCATTAGTTCCAAACTTGCTAACGGTACGCGCCATCAGGTTGTTACGAATCAATTTAGCCCCCGGGATATAACTTTTATCGTCGAGGCGGTTGTATGAAGTATAAACCGAGGTGGATTTATACTGCTGTTGTAACGATACGCCCTGCTCTGATTGTAAGCCGGTTTGGAAAAAGTTGGCGATGTTATCGTTATAGTGTTGCGAAAAAGTTGTGCCATCCAACCTGGTTTGTGATTGGCCGTTGTTTTTCTCGCCCCAGCTAAGTCCGGATGTAGCATCAAACTTACCTTCGGTACCCTGGCCAAATTCGGTTTGCATTTTTGGCCTTGCAAAAATATTTTCGACGCCGATAGACGAGGTAACTGTAATACCCAGGCCATTTTGTGATTTACCGGTTTTAGTAGTGATCAGGATCGCTCCGTTACCTGCCCTTGAACCATAAAGCGCAGCAGCAGAAGGACCTTTTAGCACGCTTACGCTTTCAATGTCTTCGGTGTTTATATCTGCCAGGCCATTACCCATATCCCTGCTCGGATTGTAATAATCATTATTACGCCGGCCGCTGCCATCAATTTCGTTACCGATAAAATTATCCATCGGCACACCATCAACAACAATAAGGGGCTGATTATCGCCTGTAAGCGAGTTATTGCCTCTTAAGGTTATCCTGGAAGAAGCACCCGGCCCGTTGCTTGAACGGGTGATTTGCAAACCTGCAACCTTACCCGAAAGTGAGTTTACAATATTGGGTTCTTTAGCATCTGATAAGGTTTGTCCTTTTACCTCCTGTACGGCATACCCCAACGATTTCTTTTCTCTTTTGATGCCCAAAGCGGTTACCACCACTTCGTTTAATGCATTGTCGCCGCTTTCTAAAGTAACATTAATCGTCCCTTCATTGCCTACTACAACTTCTTTGGCTTTATATCCTACGAAGGAAAAAGTTAATGTTGCCCCTGGCTTTACCGCCAGGCTGAATTTACCATCGGCACTGGTAGCTGTTGCATTGGTAGTGCCCTTTTCTGTTACGTTTACTCCCGGTATAGGCTGTCCGTCTTTTTCAGTTACCGTCCCGGAAACTGTTTTCTGTGCATACGCAGTTATTGTTATTGTAGTAAATAACAATAAGAGGAAGCATTTTAAGTACATTTTGTTCATTTAGTAAAAATTAAAATTTGTGCATTTTGTTAATGGATATAATTGGATTATGGTATTCTTAATTAAAGTTGCAGTTTTCGATCACCAGAGAAGCTGCGCCTAAAAGCTCCGAGTCTGCCGCCAGTTTTGAAACCTGTATCTCTGTTTGCTCAGATAGCCATGGAATACAAAACTCATTGATGGCATGTTGTATCGGCGCCATCATCATTTTACCGGCAATTGCGCCACGACCGCTGATCACAATCATGGTGGGATTCATGATATGGATAAGTGTCGATATACCTTTTCCGATTAAGAAGGCAGCGTCCGATAACACCTTAACCGCTAACGGATCACCTGCATTTGCCGCCTGGAGATATTGCTGCGCTGTTAATAAGCCGGTATCTCTAAATACTTGCTCCATACTTGAGCTTACGCCTGCTTTCATATCAGCCATCGCCCGCTCCAGTTGTACAACCAGCGAAGTATCCACTTCCAGGCAGCCCCTTTTACCGCATGAGCATATCTTATTACTCTCTGACAAAGGGATGTGGCTAAACTCCCCCGCGTAACCGTTTTGACCCCTGAATAAGGCACCGTTGACAATCATGCCCAGGCCAGTACCCCAACCTACGTTTACTACCAGTACATCTGTCAAATCCCTGCCTTTTCCAAACCTCAACTCGGCTAGTGCTATCAGGCTGGAGTCGTTGTCAATAAATACAGGTACCCCAATCTCACGGGTAAGGTATTTTCTTAAGCTGATATCTTCCTTCAATTTAAAAAAGGTATGATTTACTCCCTGCTCTGCATTGATAAATCCTGGCATACCGATGCCGATTCCCAGTATTTGTTCCTTAGTTATACCAGATCTGGCAATATAATCCTTCAGGAAACCGGTAAACTTGTCTATCAATGATACATGCTCCGCGAGGATCAGTTCCTTTGCCTCAGCAGCCATTTTGATATTGTTAAACAGGTCATAAATTACCACCTGCGTAACCATCTGGTCTACCGCCACGGCTACGATATATTTTTTCTTCTCCTTATTTAGTGTATAGGTTAATGCACGCCGGCCGCCTGTAGAGCGGGCCAGGTCATGTTCCATCACATAGCCATCATCTACCAGGTTGTTCACCGTTGTTGTTATTAAAGGCAGGCTTTTATGCGTAAGCTTACTTAATTCGGTAAGCGTTAGTTTCTGCCGGTAATAAAAATGCTGGAGAACCTCTTTTTGCAATAAGTGGTGTTTTACAACGACGGTCAATTGGATAATTGGTTAATATCATCCAAACTTAAAATTTAATTTTAACAAAACAACAAACTTTTTATTTTTTTTAAAAAGTATCAATTTATTTTAAATTATTTTAGATTCGACAGAATTGAGCGAAATTTCTATATCTGCAATAAAATATCCGGACGCAAATGAGAAATAGACTCCATGCATCCACAACACTACTGCAAGCAGCTTTTTTATGCAAAAATGAAAATTTACGAACCTCGTTTCCAAAGCTAACTCACTACCTTACTCGTTGTCTATATGAGGTAATTAAGCTGTATAATAAAGGGCTTGATGGTCTAAAATAAATGAAAACAAACGAATATTAAATCCTACTCATTGTTATATTCTGTATGTTTATACAACCAACCTAAAAATGATGAAAGATCTATTCAAAAAGTTCATGGCTGATGATGCTCAGCAAAAAGCATCTGCTGTAACAGAAAGTATTGGTGAGGATCGCCCCGGTGATAATCGGCGTAATTTCATTAAGAAATCAGCCTTAGCCGGTGGCCTGGCATTGGGTGGATTTATGTTTTCGCCTGTTGAAGAAACTCTTGCCCATGCAACCTCGAAGGTTAATAAAAACAGCTCACCCTCTGACCTGAAAATTACCGACATGCGTTACTGCGTGCCGCTTACTACTACCGGTCGATGTCCTATTATCCGCATTGATACCAACCAGGGTATTTACGGTTTAGGTGAGGTGCGCGATGGCGCAGATGTACGTTACGCCTTAATGCTGAAAAGCAGGATAATGGGCCTCAACCCCTGCAGTGTGGACATGATATTTAAGCTTATTAAACAATTTGGTGCCGATGCCCGCCAGGCAGGAGGCGTTTGCGCTGTTGAAATGGCTTTATGGGATCTGGCAGGCAAAGCCTATAATGTGCCCGCTTACCAGTTAATAGGCGGTAAGTTCCGTGATTCCATACGTCTTTACGCCGATACACCGGAAGAAGAAGATCCTGCAAAATTCAGTGAAAAAGTAAAGATCAGGATGCAGGACAGGGGCTATACCTGGTTAAAAATGGATCTGGGTATCGAAATGGTTTCCAAAATACCGGGAGCGGTGATTAAC
>JBEHXM010000104.1:0-19225 GCA_048498695.1 Bacteroidota bacterium | reverse complement strand
TCTCAAAATACCGGGGATGATCCGTGATCAGCTGATGCTGCCAGTGTGAAAACGGGTGCGTACCAGCCGCACCAATGCGAAGGCCAAGATCGCCGGCTAACTGTGCTACGGTTCCGCGTAATTTACTTACCTCTTTACGTGCCTCGGCCGTATTGCGGCAAATGTGCGTACCCACCTCTACCACGGCCTGGTGCATTTCGGCCTTTACCTGGTCTTCGTGGATCTTTTGGGCGCCATCAACAATTTTTTGCTCATGCGATTTCAGTTCCCTGCTTACAGGGTCAACCACCATAAATTCTTCTTCAACACCTAAGGTGAACTCGTTCATAATTATTTAGGTTCATTAATTTGGCCCAATAAAGGCTGTAAATCTTTAATATTCTCTGGCCATTCCTTTTGCCAGGGGTAAATACCTTTTATTGTTGGATAAATACATTGAACTACTGGGAAGTCATTATCACCATAATACCAATTAGCATAACCCATGTATTGATAATAATTAGACTTATCAATGTCAACAAAATAGCATTCAAATCCTTTAATTAAACCATCATAATAATTTAATGATTCATATTTCTTGCCATCTTTAACGTAAGCCCCAATGTCATTGATAATTGAATGTGTTAGTTCTTGTTTTAATCCAATTATGATTATTTCTGGATGCCCGTAGTTTTTATATAAGCCTATGGAAAACCCAAACCCCGGACCTTCGTCATCTTCTAAAACATAAATTACATGAAGTCCATATTTTTCAATGTCACTAAAAACTTTTTTATCGCCATCACTCAACTCAGTATCGTTCATAAATTATTTTTTAACTGTCTTTTTAGGAGCGGCAGCCTTCACCTTCTTTATAGTCCCCTCTGCGCTATAGGATGATCAATAGTGCCTTTGGTCACAGGCTTCTTCTCTGCCTTTTTCTCAATTTTCTTTTCAGACGATAACAAATGCTCCTTTGCAGCCGAGGTTTTTACATACTCGCCCCAGGTTAGGTTATCCATGCCGTCTTTTTGCTTTTTAGCGCGTTCAATAGCGTAATCTGCGGCGGTTTCAACCACCCATTCAAAGTTTTCCTGGCCTACGCTGGTTACCTCCGCATCTGGTGCCGGGTTGCAGAAATCAATGGCATAAGGTACCCCGTTACGGATGGCAAACTCTACCGTATTAAAATCATAACCTAAATATTTATTCAGCTTTATCACATATTCCTTTACCAATTCCAATAGTTTCTTTTCTGCCGGCGCTTTGCCATGTTCATAGCGAAGGTGGTGCGGGTTGCGCGGTTCGTACTGCATAATGCGCACATGCTTGCCGCCAATACAGTAACAGCGGAAGTAATCATCAAAAATAATTTCCTCCTGCAGCATCATTACATATTGTTTGGTTTGATGATATTTATCCCAAAGGTCATCAAGGCTATTGATCTGGTAAACTTCCTTCCATCCGCCGCCATCAAAGGGTTTCATGTAAGCAGGAAAGCCTACATAATTAAATATCCCGTCCCAATCCAGCGGGTAAGCCAGGTTACGGAAAGATGCGTCAGTCGTATCGTCAGGTAAGTCTTTTGATGGCAGGATAACCGTTTTAGGCACCGGTACGCCGATTTTTACGGCTAATGCATTATTGAAAAACTTCTCGTCGGCACTCCACCAAAAGGGATTATTGATCACTGCTGTTCCACAGATAGCCGCATTTTTTAAAGTAGCCCGGTAAAAGGGTACGTCCTGCGATATACGGTCGACGATCACTGCGTAATCCAGTGGTTCGGCCTGCATCACTTTGTCAATGCGCACAAACTCTGCCATTATATTTTTCTCAGCCTTTTGGTTGATACGCTCAACAAAAGCCTGCGGAAATGATTTTTCCTGTCCGAAGAGAATGCCTATTTTTTTCATTGTAATAATTTGTTTTTCAGTGGTAATGAAGCTATCATGAACTATGTTTAATTAGTATTTATTTGAAGTTCATGATGGTTTCATGGGTATATGTTTTAAATCCTAATTTCTAAACCCTAAATTCTAAAGCAGTTTTCTCAATTCTAAAGCGTCCGTCCGTTACGGTGTGACTACGTATACCGGAATGACGTGCCTAATCAATCACTAATTCACTAATTCAGTCATTCAATAATTATCTAATCGTCGATAAATAATGCGGGAACATCTCCTTCCATATCGGCCAGTCGTGACTTGCGAATGGCCTGACATCCAACCAGTGATTAATATTCTTTTCCGCCATAATGTTTGACATCCAGCGGTTATCACCTAAACAAATATCATGTTCGGCAGTGCCCAGAATGATATTCATCTGCCAAAGCTCCCAACGGTCGCTGCCCGGTAAATAGTCGACAGGATTGTTGTAAAACACATCGTCATTATAAAAACCATCTACAAATTGCTTGATGTCAAATGCCCCGCTCATGCTGAACAGGTGCGCCGTTTTATCCGGGTGTTTTAAAGCGAAGTTAGCTGCATGGTACCCGCCAAAGCTGCATCCGGCCGTAGCTATTTTGCCTACGCCTGTTTCCTGCATGGCCCAGGGTGCCAGCTCTTCATAAAGCATCTTGTCGTAAAAATTATAATTGCGCGCCCTTTCTGCCGGATGTACACCTTTATTGTACCAGGTGAGCCAGTCGAAACTATCAGGGCAGTAAATTTTTACCAGGCCCTCATCCACAAACCATCGTACGGAATCGATCAGGCCTTCATCCTTATTCTGAAAATAACGACCCTGCGAGGTCGGGAATAAAATTACCGGGTAGCCGCGATCGCCGAATACCAGCATCTCCACATCAAGCCCCAGGTTATGCGAATACCATTTGTGATATTGTTCAGTCAAGATAATAGCCGTTTATGATTGTAAGTTAACTTGTTTGTTTTAGAAAGACAACATTCTGTCAATTTATTCCGTAAATGCAATTTAATAAATTGATAAAACTATTTTTGCCCCTTTAAAATATATTTGAAGATGTACTGGAACAGGACCGTGACCGAAATGGATGTAACTGAACAAGTAATTGCTATAAAATCTGATCTGCTTGGCAGGGAGGTGGCCATCACCCTGCTGATGCCCGATAATTATGAACGGTCGGAGCCGCTTAACCTGCTGTTGCTGAATGATGGCCAGGAGATAGAAAACCTGAAGCTGAAAGAATCACTCGAAAGCTTATATAATACTTACCGCTTAAAGCCTGTGCTGGTAGTTGCCATACACGCCGGCGAAGAGCGCCTGCTGGAATATGGTGTTGCCGGCAAGCCCGATTTTAAACAGCGCGGTTCAAAAGCTGCCGCTTATACTAAATTTATTACTGCCGAACTTTTGCCTGCCATTAAAAAGGAAACAGGTATCACTGAGTTTGAGGTAACTGCTTTCGCAGGTTTCTCGCTTGGCGGATTGTCGGCTATGGATATCGCCTGGAATAACCCGCAATTGTTTAATAAAGCGGGTGTGTTTTCAGGTTCTTTTTGGTGGAGAAGCAAGGAATTGGGTAAAGGCTATACTGAAAGCGACCGCATTATGCACAGCGTGATCAAAAATACAGCGAATAAACCTGACCTTAAATTCTGGCTGCAAACCGGCACCCACGATGAAACAGCCGACCGCAATAAAAATGGCATCATAGATTCTATTGACGACACCATCGACCTGATCAAAGAACTGGAAAATAAAGGCTATAACCGCCCTGCTGATATTCAATACCTCGAGATGGTGGGCGGCACCCACAACGTAGCTACCTGGGCCGAAGCTATGCCTAAGTTTTTGGTATGGGCTTTTGGGAGATAGGTATGATTTTTGTAAATTAGCATATCATGAGCACAACTGAATTGATAGAATTGATCAATAAACTCCCTTCTGATAAACAGAAAGAGGTGGAGGATTTTGTGAGTTTTCTAATGGCTAAAATTAATGTAGGAACTCAAATAAAAACTGATATTGAAATAAAACCGGGTTTTGGTGGCGGTAAAGGTATTTTCGGATATATGGCTGAAGATTTTGATGCACCATTGGATGAGTTTAAAGAGTACATGTAACGATGGGCCTTTTATTGGATACGCATACTTTGATTTGGTTTGTCGAAGGAAGCAACAGGTTATCATCAAAAGCTCAATCGGAATTAGCTACTGTGGCTAAGAAGTATATCAGCGTAGCCTCATTGTGGGAGATCACTATAAAGTCGAGTAAAAATAAGCTTGAACTTAAGCAATCATTACACGAGTTGAATCGGTTTCTTTCCTTAAATAATATCCAGCTTATTGATATTAAAGTCAGTCATTTGAGCACTCTTTTAGAACTGCCTTATTACCACGGCGATCCTTTCGATCGTTTATTAATTGCGCAGGCCATATCTGAAAATCTGACAATAATTTCTGCTGATCAGCATTTTAAAGCCTATCCTGTTAAAATAATCTGGTAAATAACAAGCCATCTTTTTGTTAAAGACTCTCATTCACTTTGAGCTTAAGTTTTTGACGTGGGTTTTTGGAGATAAGCAAACTGCTGTTGCTGTCCGTCCGTTACGCTGTAACTATACTATGCGAACAAACCTCTGCACGTCATTGCAATGACGGGTGTAAAAGCAGGCCTTAATCTATTTTAATAGTATCAAAAACAAACAAAACCTGTATCATAAACGAACGTGATAATTTCGTAATTGGTTTTAAAATATTGATTATTAGTATATTGCATAACTGGCATAGAACTGGCAATGTTGTTTGGAATAAAATAAGCATCATGAAAAATTTTAAATCATCAGCACTTTTAACTCTACTTATCATCGTTGCTTCGGTCACGGCGTCTGCTCAAAGCCAGGATACCTACAAGTACGTGCCTTCTTCAAAAGAACTATATGATACCATTGTGCACATGGATAGTGTTTATTTTAATGCTTACAACACCTGCGATATGGCTACACAGGCTGCAATTTATGCCGATAGTATAGAGTTTTACCACGACAAAGGAGGCCTGATGACCTCAAAAAAAGATCTTTTGGCCGCGATAAAGGAGAATATTTGCGGTAAGGTGACGAGGGTACTGGTGAAGGGAAGTATAGAAGTTTACCCCATAGCAGGATTCGGTGCCGTTGAAATTGGTCTGCACAAATTTATCAATCATGCAGAGAGCGAAGTGCCATCCAAACCCGATAAATTTATTATGATCTGGCGGTTGAAGAATAGTAAATGGCAGATAACGCGTGTGATTAGCTTGCATTAACTACCCCATCCCCGGCAAGCGTCCTTGTTCTCTTTTCAGTTACACAATAAAGAACGGATGGCACGCCAATCACCCTGCGCCAATCGCCACGCCCCATTGTTAACCTTTTATCATTATTCCTTTAATAGTCAGGCAGGCACTTCTTAATCCAATTAATAAAGCGTATCTTTGCCGCAAATTTAGGAGCGGCATTTTCATGCAAAAAATAAGAAATATAGCGATCATCGCACACGTTGACCACGGTAAAACTACATTGGTTGACAAGATTTTACACAGTTGCGCCACTTTCAGGGATAACCAGGAAACAGGCGAACTGATATTAGACAGTAACGACCTGGAGCGCGAACGTGGTATCACCATCGTGTCTAAGAACGTTTCGGTACGTTACAAAGATGTTAAGATCAACATTATTGACACCCCTGGTCACGCCGATTTTGGCGGTGAGGTAGAGCGTGTATTGAAAATGGCTGATGGCGTATTGTTGCTGTGCGATGCTTTTGAAGGCGCTATGCCGCAAACCCGTTTTGTTACCCAAAAGGCTTTGGCTTTAGGCTTAAAACCTATTGTGGTAGTAAACAAGGTTGACAAAGAAAACTGTCGCCCCGAGGAAGTTTACGAACAGATCTTCGAACTATTCTTCAATTTGGAAGCCACCGAAGATCAACTGGATTTCCCTGTGATATACGGTTCATCGAAACAAGGCTGGATGAGCACCGATTGGAAAATACCAACGGATAATATATTTCCTTTGATGGATGCTATCCTCGAGAATATTCCGCCAGCACCAGTGGCCGAAGGTACTTTGCAAATGCAGATCACCTCGCTGGATTATTCTTCCTTTGTAGGCCGTATCGCTATCGGTCGTGTTGCAAGAGGAACTATTAAGGAAAATCAACCGGTATCGCTAGTAAAGCGTGACGGTACTATTCAAAAAACAAGAATTAAAGAGCTTTATACATTTGAAGGCCTGGGCAAGGTAAAGGTATCTGAAGTTAAATCGGGTGATATTTGTGCCGTGGTTGGTATTGATGGGTTTGATATTGGCGATACCATTGCTGATTTTGAAAAGCCGGAACAACTGGCAGTTATCAAGATAGACGAGCCTACCATGAACATGCTGTTTACCATTAATACCTCGCCATTTTTTGGTAAAGAAGGTAAATTTGTAACCTCACGTCACCTGCGCGACAGGCTGTACAAGGAAATGGAAAAGAACCTGGCGCTGAAGGTTATTGAAACCGAGTCGCCTGATTCCTATTTGGTATATGGCCGTGGTATCCTGCATTTATCGGTACTGATAGAAACCATGCGCCGCGAAGGTTATGAGTTACAGGTAGGCCAGCCGCAGGTAATTATCAAAGAGATAGACGGTGTAAAATGCGAGCCAATTGAAACATTGATCGTTGATGTTCCGGGTGATGTTGCCGGTAAGGTAATTGAACTGGTAACCCAGCGTAAGGGCGATCTGTTGGTAATGGAACCAAAAGGCGATCTGCAGCATTTGGAATTTGATATTCCTGCACGCGGTATCATCGGCTTGCGTAACAACGTATTAACTGCTACCGGCGGCGAAGCTATTATGGCCCACCGTTTTAAAGCTTATGAACCATGGAAAGGTACTATCCCTGGTCGTTTAAGCGGTGTATTGGTATCAATGGATGGCGGAAAAACAACTGCTTTTGCAATTGATAAATTGCAGGACAGGGGCCGTTTCTTTATCGATCCGGGTGTAGATATTTATGAAGGACAGGTATTGGGCGAACACATCCGTGACAATGACCTGGTGATCAACCTGACCAAAGGCAAGCAGTTAACCAACATGCGTGCTTCAGGAAGCGATACCAACGTGAGGATAGCACCTGCCATTAAATTCTCGTTGGAAGAGTCGATGGAATATATCCAGGCAGATGAATATATCGAAGTTACTCCCCAAAGTATCCGTATGCGTAAGATATTCCTCAATGAGAATGAACGCAGGATAAATGCGAAGAAATTTGTGAGTCAATAATATTAGCCAAACAAATATTGTAAGAGCCCTTCGTAAATAACGGGGGGCTCTTTGTTTTTTATACATTTGTTGTAAACTATGCGCATACCCGGTATACCAGGATTTGATCAGGAGGCATTCGAGAAGTATTTTAAAAATACTGGCTGGTTTATGCTGGCCAAAGTTGGCAGTCTTATTATAAAAATGGTGATCAGCACTTTTGTGCTGTCTATTTACCTCGGTACAAAACAGCTGGGTATCCTTAACTACCCGGTAGCCTTAATAACCTTCTTTATGGCAATGGCCACATTGGGGCTTGATGGCTTTGTAACCCGCGAATTATTAAACCATCCGGATAAAAAAGATAAAATTTTAGGTACAGCATTCCGTATGCGCGTAATTGCTGGCTTATGCACCATCCCCTTAATTTGCGGAACTTACTGGCTTATTAATTCCTTCAGGCACCTGGATACACCTTTTTACTACGTTTTTGTGGTCTCGTTTACCTGTGTAATACAGGCAATTAATATAATAGAAAGCTTTTTTCAGTCGCGGGTTCTGGCTAAGTATATCATGTATGTGCAGGTGTGGGGTAATATTATTTCGGCTTTACTGAAGTTGGTGTTTATATTACTGAAATTACCGCTGATATGGTTTGTTTATTCATTATTATTTGATGCTGCAATTATAGGCATAGGTTATATGCTGGCCTATTGGTCAGTCAAAAATAAAATTACCTCCTGGAGATATGATGGCACACTGGCAAAATTCCTGATAAGTAACTCGTGGCCATTAGCATTCTCGGCCATATTGGGTTCGCTTTACATGAAAATAGACCAGGTTATGATCCCCATGTATCAAAGCACAGATCAGTTAGGGATTTACACCACAGTAGCCAGTCTAAGCGAAAGCTGGTATTTTATTCCGATCGCTATCGTAGGCTCGGTGTTTCCATCCATCATGCATGCACGAAATAATGACCCGGAACGTTATCATAAGCGACTGCAAAACATGTACGACCTTATGGTGGTTATCAGTCTTTCAATTGCCGTGTTTATGACCTTTGCTTCTAAATATATTTATCATATTATTTACCACAAGCACCCTGAGTTTTGGCCCGGAGCGCCGGTGTTGGCTGTACATGTTTGGGCAGGTATATTTGTATTTTTAGGGACCGCCAGCAGTCAATACTTAATAGCGGAAGGATATACCAAATTGTCAATGGTACGAACGGGTGCGGGAGCTATTGTTAATATTATTTTAAACATTATCCTGTTACCGCGTTATGGTATAATGGGGGCAGCTTATGCTACGCTGGCTGCATACTTTATAGCGACATTTTTCGTAATATTCATTCCGCAAACACGTGAACAGGGTGTGCGAATGTTTAAGTCATTATTTTTAATTTCGTTACTTCAAAAATTAATTAAACATTGAGCAATATTTCGAAACTGCTGAAGGTTTTGTCTGATCCAAAAAGACTGAAGTCATTATTATCATTTAATCATAAAGGATATTTGAATGATATCGGCTGGTTCAAGGCTTTCGAAACCAGGTCGCCCGTAGATGGTTTTGGTGACCCTATCCCTTGGGTAACCTATTCGTTTATCGATTTTATTGAAACGAGGTTAAATAAGCAACACACCGTTTTTGAATTCGGATCGGGTAACTCCACTTATTTTTATGCAAAACATGCAGGGATTGTGGTTTCTGTGGAGCATGATAAAGAATGGTATGACAAGATAGTTGGACGAAAACCTGAAAACTCTGAAATGATATTTTGTGAGCTGATAAGAGGTGGGGATTATTGTCATATGCCGCAAAAGCTGGAGGAAAAGTTTGATATCATCATAGTTGACGGCCGTGACCGCGTGAATTGCTGCAGACAAGCGGTTGAGGCATTGTCGCCAAACGGCGTGGTGGTGCTTGACGATTCTGAACGAGAGCATTACAAATCGGGCATCGAGTTTTTAATGCAGGCAGGTTTTAAACAACTGGCTTTTACCGGCATATCTCCAGGTTTATTTTACCGCAAGGCGACCTCTGTTTTTTATAAAGATGAGAACTGTTTGGGCATATAATTTATTCTGAATGCAAAACCCTGCCCCTATAGCATTATTTGTTTACAACCGCCCAGAACATACACGGCGTACGCTCAGCTATTTGCAAAAAAATCACCTGGCTGATGAGTCGCGGTTATTTATTTTTTCTGATGGCCCAAAAACAGAAGCTGATAAGTCAAAGGTAGAAGAGGTAAGGCAACTTGCTAAAGAGGTAACAGGATTTAAATCGGTTAAGGTGATCACCCGGAAAGAAAACTTAGGTTTGGCTAATTCTATCATCAGCGGGGTAACCAAACTTGTGAATGAATATGATAAGGTGATCGTTTTTGAGGATGACTTGCTATCATCGCCTTACACCCTGCAATATTTTAACGAGGGCTTAACCCGTTATGCAGCTGAGGATAAGGTAATGCACATCGGAGCGTATATGTATGATCTGCCGGATAAAAACCTGCCCGAAACCTTCTTTTACCGTGCAGCCACCAGTTGGGGATGGGCAACGTGGGCACGTGCCTGGAAGGATTTTGAGCCGGATATTGATAAGCTGATAGATCAGTTTGATAAACAGAAGATACACTCGTTCTCCATTGAAAGGGCCATGAATTTCTGGAAACAGATGAAGCAATTCAAATCCGGGAAAAACAATTCATGGGCCATACGCTGGTATGCTTCTATATTTTTAAAAGGAGGGCTTACCCTTAATCCCTCGCATTCCCTGGTACACAACATTGGGCACGACGGCAGCGGGGTGCATTCCAACAATGAAAATACCTACCAGGTACAGATCGCAAAAAAGGCAGTCAAAAAGTTCCCGGTTAATGTTGAAGAAGATCCGCATGCCTACCAGGCTATCAAGCAGTTCCTTAGTAAGCGAAAAGGTAACTTATTGCAGCGGGGAGTGCGGTTTGTAAAGCAATTGCAAACTAAGTACCTGGTGAAGAAATAATTATTTTGTTGCCGTAACCACAATGTAAGGCGAAAGTGATTTGCTTTCTATCGGAATTATCTTAGTCGCAATCTTTCCGGTAAACCACAATGCTTTCAGGAACATTTTAGTAAATCCGCCTTGCTGATCCCTGTTCTCCAGCCAGATGGAAAAATAACCGTAATAATAGGCTTCAACATTTTTAAGTCCAAGCTCCTTACAATAGCCGGCAAGTAATCCGGGGTTCATGCTGCTGATATTGTGTTTTTCGTAATTGCCCATATCATATTTACGTTGCACCCAGCCGTTTACCCCTGTAAAGTTTGGTAGTGTGATGAATAAAGTTCCCCCCGGTTTCAAAAATGGCAGGTGCCTTGCAATGATGTCTTTGGTATCATTAAAATGTTCTATCAAACCGCAGGAAAGTACCAGATCATATTGCTCTTTGGGTTGCTGATCAAACAAGTCGCCTTCTATTACATCAACATCATTCTCATTAAGCTGGTTAGCTTCCAGTACCTGTTTTAAAACAGGTTTATGAATATAGAAATCAAATATGGTGGTCCGTAGCCCAAGATATTTATGCAGAAATATGGCATAATATCCCGGAAAGCCCCCTAATTCAATAGCAGAACCGGTCTTGTTTTTATCTACTACCTGCTGTAATAATTTATTGAAAGTGTATCTGGCAGGCACGGTGAATGCCACATCTTTTTTCGATTCCCAGTAATCGGCCCAAAATGCCTTGTCGGTAAGTTCATTGCTCATTACGCTGCAAAGAAAAGATTTTAAACCCATATAAATGCAGAGATGCCCCGATTTGTCGGGGCGTCTCTGCGTAAAACATTTTCTATTTCAATTGCTTCATGATCTCGTCAATCGCCCTGTCCAGTTGCGGGTCTTTATTTTCGAGACGGTCAGTAAAGGTGGTTTTTACGTTGATATCCGGCGTAACGCCTGTTTTTTCAATGTCTTTGCCATCCAGCGTAAAACAGCCCCAGGCCGGTATGCGGTAAAATGAACCATCAACCAAACCTTTACCACTGGTAAAAATGATCCAGCGGTAAGTTTCGGTACCGATGATCTTGCCCAGTTTTAACGTTTTAAACCCTTCTGCGGTCATTTCACCGTCACTAAGGGTTTGCTCATTAACCAACAGTATGATCGGTTTGGCAGATGGGGCAAAGTTAGGCTGAATAGTTTTTTGTCCGCCCCGGTATTGCCATTGCAGGTATGGCCTTTGCGATAAGAATTGTAACACGGCATCGTGCACATTGCCACCTGTATTGTAGCGCAGATCGAGTATGAGAGCGTCCTTTTTATAGGCATTATCTACCATATCCTCCAGGAAATCTTCTAATGCGCCTTGTCCCATATTTTTCATATACACATAGGCTATCCGGTTGCTGCTTTTTTCATCAACAATTTTCCGGTTATCTTCTATCCATTTGTCGTACAGGTTACCAACCAGGTCGCCGGTTTGTTCAGGATGAATTTTTATTGTAATATCCTTTCCCTTACGGTCAAATGTCAGTTCCATTTCCTTTTCTAATGAGGGTTTGGTAAAATAGAAATTCCGGTCTTGCTTCTCATTCACCATTACGCCGTTCACAGCCTTCAGGCGGTCACCTGGTTCTACATTTACACCTGCTCGATAAGCATTACTGGTTTTTAACAACATCGCTACCCTATAAGGATCGTCGTTATCAAATATGATCCCTGTTTCCATAGTTCGGTAATGCAGTGTTTTGGTTTCTTCGCTTCCGTTAGAATAAAAGCCCTGGTGTGACGAGTTAAGTTCGCCTAACATATCATTCAACATCAGGCGCAGGTCGGCGCGGTTATTCAGATAAGGTAAGTATACGCTGTAACGGTCGTGCATTTTTTTCCAGTCGGTACCGTGGAAGTTTCCATCATAATAATTCTCCTCCAGCCCTGCCCATGCCTCATCAAACATCTGCTTGAACTCACCATCCAGGTTCCGGTCAAATTTGTAACCGATATCTATTTTGTCCATTTTATTATTATCGATGTTCAGGGTATATATATTTCCTTCTGCCAGCGTATAATATTTGTCGCCATTGGTCGCAATATCATAACCACGTGCATCAGGTCCACTTACTTTTTCGGTTTTTGGGTCTTCAAAAGGCTGCAGCGTGGTTCTATAGATACCCCATTTACCCTCCACATAATCAGATACAAAATATACCAGTGTTTTATCCCCTTTCTGGATCACATAAGGTGAGTGTTGATCACCAAAGCCCGGACCAACCAGTTCAAGGCGTTTCATCAGATCTTCAGTATCGATCACGATATCAGCAGGCGCTTTTGGCGTAGCCTGTTCCGACAGCGGTTTCTTTTTTCCTTTTGATTTGACTGTGCTATCCTTTTTTTCTTCCTGGAAAAGATCATTGAATTTATCAATCCTGAAGGCCTCGTCAAATTTTTGCAGCGGCATTCGATAAATGTGTACATCATGCGCACCATAGGGGTATTCAGGTTGCGTACGGGACGAACTGAAATAAATATACTTACCATCCGGCGACCAGAATGGCTCGGACTCTGATACCCCGCTGTTAGTCAGGTTTAATGTTTTGCCGGTTTTGACACCATAAACAAAAATATCCGTCTCAAAATTACGGTGCGCGTTATACACCACGTACTCGCCGTTTGGAGAAATAAAAGGATCGGAATTTTGAAAACCCCATATCTCATCCTTTGCTATGGTTTTGCTGGTTAGTGATTTCAGGTCGATCAATTTTACTTCTTCACGCCCGCTCAGATAAACGCCCTGCGTATGGGTTTTATTGACAGTAAGTTCACGGTTATTTTGCTTGTCGCCGGTGATTTGTTTTTCCCTTCCCGAGCCCTCTGCTGAAATGGTATACCAGTTAGAATAACCGCCCAGGGTTTGGTTGTATATCAGTGAACGGTTATCAGGCAGCCATCTTACTTCGGTTACGCGTTCGGTATTTCCGCGCTCAATTTCTTTTGCAAATTTGCCTTCCACATCGCTTACAAAAAGCTCGCCTCTTGATACAAAGGCAAATTTCTTACCATCAGGCGATACATCTATCGCTTCAATTTTGCCTTTTACGTCAAACTCCTGCTGCTTGGGCAATACATTATTGCGAAAGATGGTGAAGTTTAATTTCTGAGTTTGTTTAGAGGCTACATCATAAACATACAACTGGTAATCTTTTTCAAAAACCACCTTTTCGCCATTGGCGCTTACAAACGGGCGCTTGATAGAAGTGGTAAATTGGGTAAGGGCTGTTTTTTTGCCATCGGTAAAAGTGTACAGGTTATACTCTTCGTTTAACTCGTCTGATACAAAGTAGATGTTCCCTCTTTGGTCCAATGTTGCCCAAAAATCCTTGCCTATCCAGTCGGTGTATTGTTTATAAGTTTTGGTTTTCGGATTATAGGATTGGATGTCAGGATTATAAGCCCCTTTATACCTTTTACGGCTTGGGAAAAGGTAGCTCTCCCAGGTATTGCTGAAAAATAGCTCGCCGCTGGTTGGGTGTTCAAATACCCCGTGGATGGTGTTAAAATAATTACCGAAAACGCGTGTTGGCGTACCGCCGTTCAACCCTATTTTATATTCACTGAAGCTGTTATACCTGTTCGAAGTAAAATAAATAGATTTGGAATCCCAGCTCCATGAATCCACCTGGTCATTAGCGTCATGATAGGTCAGCTGTTTGATCTCGCCTCCGGTCATAGGCATCAGGTACACATCGTTGTTGCCAAACTGGTTGGATGAAAATGCCAGCCATTTGCCATCAGGCGATACATGCGGATTGGTTTCTTCGCCCTGCATGGCAGTAAGCCTTACGGCTACAGAGCCGTTCAGGTCTGTTTTCCAAAGATCGCCTTCATAACTGAAGATCACGGTTTTGCCATCCGGCGTAAGAGTGGGGTACGAGGCAAAATAAACTTCCTGGCTTTGTGCCCTAACGTAATTTTGGAAAAGGAAAATTGAAAAAAGGATCAGGTACAGTTTTTTCATATCACTTGAAATTTATTTGAACTGAATAAATGTATTTTTGAGACATGCTAAAAGTGGTGCATTTAAATACTTATGATGGTAACGGAGGTGCCGGCCGGGCTTGTACAAGACTTAACCAGGCATTGCTAAGCCAAAATATCGATTCTAAAGTTATCGTGCACTATAAATTCGGAAAAAATCCACAGATTGGTGATTTTAACACAGGTGTTTTAGGGAAATTTTATACAGCAGCCACTATCATATTAGAAAGAGTTTGGGCAAAAAGGTATTTGAAAGCGTTAAAAACTCCCTTTTCTTTCGCCTGGTTCGGGCGTTCGGTTATCCACCATCCTGATGTTAAGAAGGCTGATATTATTCACCTGCATTGGGTTAATCATGGATTTTTAAATCCCTCGCATATTGCTGAGATATCTAAGTTAGGTAAGCCGGTAGTGTGGACCTTTCATGACAGCAATGCCTTTACCGGTGGTTGCCATGTGCGCTACACCTGTGATCATTTTGAGCGTGAATGCGGTGATTGCCCTTTGCTTAAAAATTCATCACCAAATGATTATTCGCATCGCATCTGGGAGCAAAAGCAAGACGCTTATAATAAATTAAAATTTAACATTATAGCTCCAAGTACCTGGATGCAGGCATCAGTATTGAGAAGCAGTTTGATGAAAGGCAGGAAGATCGACCAGATACCCAACACGCTGGAAACGGATATTTTCAAACCGGTTGATAAACGATCAGCAAAAGAACAGGCGGGCCTTGCAAAGGATAAATTTATTCTTTTAAGTGGATTTATGCCTTCACGAAAGGATATGCACAAAGGCACAAGTTACCTGATTGAAAGCCTGGAGTTGTTAAAAACGAGATTGGGTATTAAAGCCGAAGAAATTGAACTGGTGATATTCGGTAACAGGAATACAGCTGATATGCCGGATTTTCCCTTTAAAACCAGTTTTTTGGGAACGATAAATAATGATGAGCAACTGGCAATTTGCTATGCGGCCGCTGATGCATTTCTGATCCCTTCTCTGGAAGATAACCTGCCTTATACGGTAATGGAGAGCCTAGCTTGTGGTACGCCGGTGATCGCCTTTACTACAGGTGGTATCCCTGATATGGTAAAACATGAATACAATGGCTACCTGGCCACCTACCGTTCCGCTGAAAGCTTCGCGGATGGGATGGAATGGATCATCAATCATCCTGACAGGAGTCTATTACAGCATCAGGCAAGGCAAACCATCATGGATCATTTTTCAGAAAAGATCATCTCACAAAAACATATCGATCTGTATCATCAATTATTAAAACTTACCGTTTAAGAGTTTATGTTTCAACCGAAATTAAGTGTCATTACAGTTGTTTATAACGGCGTTAGAGATATTGAACGCACGATGCTTTCGGTTTTAAACCAAACCTATACTAATATCGAATACATCCTTGTGGATGGCGGTTCCACTGACGGAACTCTCGAAGTGATCCATAAATATGCAGACCGTATTAAGCTGATCAGTGAAAAGGATGAGGGTATTTATGATGCCATGAACAAAGGTCTGGCAATGGCCACGGGCGATTATGTTTTATTTATGAATTCTGGCGATGAGCTATATGCACCCGGCACCGTAGCCAATGTTTTTGCAGTTTCCAATGATGCAGATATTTACTACGGTGAAACGGAAATGATCAACGACAACGGACAGAGTCTTGGTCAGCGGAGGCACAAGGCACCGACAGTGTTTAACTGGAAAAGCTTTAAGTACGGCATGAGCGTGAGCCACCAGGCTATTTATATTAAACGTAGTTTGACTGAACCTTACGACAGACAGTATCATTTAAGTGCCGATATCGATTGGATCATCAGGGCGGCTAAAAAAGCAAAGAAGATAGTCCGGGTGGAGGGATATGTAGCTAAATACCTGGTGGGAGGTATGTCAAAACATAAGCATCGACAAAGTTTGCAGGAACGTTTTGATATTATGAAACGATACTATGGATTAATGCCAACCTTACTTAATCACCTGGTAATAGCTTTTAATTTGGGTTGGTACTGGTTGAGGTATAGAAAAACTAACGACTGACCGTTGATTTTTTTGTGATTAAAGGATTACGCTGATTTAAACTATAAGAATCATCTGTTTGAATACTTTCAGGCAGAAAAATAGCGATGGGTTTGAATACCCATCGCTATTATATAAAAGCTATAAAATTTAAGCTGCCTTCTTTTGATCTTCTTTTTTCTTGCGTACACCCATATATACAGCACCGCCTAAAGCCAGTACTAACAGGATAGAACCCGCTAATGATATCTTTTCGCCTGTATAATAAGATACCGGGTGGAAGATAAACTCGATCTTGTGATTGCCGACAGGTAATTGGGCTGCCCGCAATAAATAATCCGCACGGAAGTATGGCGACTCTTTGCCATCTATGTACATCTTCCATCCATCCTTATAATAGATCTCTGAAAATACAGCAATGGATGCTACGGTGCTGCCGCTTTCATAAACCATATCATCAGGTGAATACTTTACCAGTTTTATGGAGCCGTTCGGATCAAAACCGGTCGATTTTTCATCAATAACACTTTTAAAACGGTCGTCAACAATAGCCGCATCCTTTGGCGAAAAAGCGGTAATGGCCTGCATTTCCTGGTCGGCGCCTTTTACATACTTCACACCTTTTACAAACCAGGCATGTCCGCAGGCTGTTTCATTGCGCCTCATGCTCAGGTTGCCGGTTTTAGGGTCCTGCGTAATGATATATTTGGTATTCAGCATATCCAATACATCCTGGTTCAGGCTTTTTGAGAACTGGTTATCGATAATCTCGTCAAAGCGTTTCAATCTTGCTGCCGAATAACCCCATATAGATTTGTGAAAGAAAGGAGTCGTAAGGTCAAATTTAGGATTCTGTGTAAGATCGACTACCTTAAAATCAGGATCAGGATCACGCTGGATAAATTGATCCACTTCGCGCGGCCTGGGTTGGGTATTATCTTGTTTGTCGGCAAAGCTATCGTCCTTAAGGTAACGTTTATCTATTTGCCAAAGGTCGACTAATATAAGCGCCAGAAAAGCAACTGATAATACTGTAACATTGATCTTTTGCTTGATAAATGCCCATAATAGGCCGAATGCGATCACAATAAATACCAGTGAGCGTATCGCGTCAGTACGTTCAAGATCTTTCCTGTCGCTAACCAATGCGTTCATGATGATGTTGGCCGAATTAGTATCACCTTTTAGTACCTGAGCAAGTTCTTTAACCAAAGTAAGATGGTCGGCTGGCCTGAAACTCAGGAACATCTCCGGGTATACAATTAGAAGAAGGGTAAGGCCGCCGGTAATATAGAAAGCGATCTTTAATTTTTTCCATAGATAAGCCTTGTCGGCTATTAAAGTAGTCTCGTTAAGCGCCAATATAGCCAATACCGGGACGCATAAACCGGTTACGGCCAATATGGATTCTATAGCCCTGAACTTATTATAAAGCGGGAAATAATTAAAGAAGATATCGGATACATAAGGAAAGGAATTGCCGAAAGAGAGCAATATGGTGAGTACCACCGAGCCCAGCAGCCACCATTTTACACGGCTACGGACTATCAGCAAACCAAAAATGAACAGGAAACAAATGACCGCTCCAAAATAATGCGGCCCGCTTGTTAGCGGTTTATCACCCCAATAAGTAGAAATTTTTAAGCCAATGCCTGCTAATTGCTGCAACGCAGGACCTACCTGTTCCTGCGGAATACCGGCAGTTACCAGGGCCTTGTTAAGTTCTGAATTAGCAAGGTCAAGTGAGGATAAACCTGTATCGCCGCCATAGGCATTAGGCACTAAAAATGTTAAGCTTTCACCTACTGTTTGACTGTATTCATAAGCATAGGTCTTAGGTAAACCATCGCTTGGCTCAGTGGTATGCTGCGTTAGGTTAGATTTACCGCGGATAGTATCCTTACCATATTCATAAGTACTCCATAATAACGAAGCATTTACCATTAACGCAATTAATGTAGCTACCCCTATGTAAGCCAATGATCTTAAAAAAACCGGGGTGGTTTTATTTTTAACAGCATGATAGAGTTCAATACCTAATAGTATAAATATGGCAAACAGCAGGTAATAGGTCATTTGCACGTGGTTGGCCGCTATTTCTATAGCTAAAAATAAAGCTGTAAGAGCACTGCCCAGCCAATACCTTCCCCGCAATGTCAAAATGATGCTTCCCAATATCGGGGCAAAAAAAGCAATGGCATAAGCCTGGTTGGAATGGCCCGCTGCCAATAAAATAATGTTGTATGATGAAAACGTAAAAGCGAGGGCACCGGCAGCTGCAAGCCAGGGCTTGAGCTTTAATACACAAAAAAGAAAATAACTGCCTAACAGCAGTATCAGTACAGTATCAATCGGGTTTGGGAATATGGCTTTGCCGGCAGAAATGATATGCTTGGTAATGTTGGAAGAATAAGGTGCCCATATCTGGAATACCGGCATACCGCCAAATATCTGGTTGGTCCATAATATGGTGGTGTCTTTTGCCCTGTAGTCGTTAATTTCTTTTTGGGTAGATTGTGCGCCTATTACATCATTCTGGCCCAAAGTTTTCCCCTGGAACGAGGGTGTAAAATAAAAGAAACAGACCGCTAAGAAAATCCCTATAACAGCGAGGTGGACGCCATTTTGCTTGAACCAGTTATTCATTTAAGTTTTTTAATGGATAATATATTCCCCAAAAATAGAAATTTGACTGACAAAAGGAATTATTATTAATTTCTGAAAGCCGGCGGTAAACAAGTAGGCATCAGAACATCAGGAACAACAAAGGCAAACCGGCCACACCTATGACATAAGCAATAATGCCCACTTTATCATACTCCGACCAATTTTTGCGAAGACTGAAAAAATTGTAAACGGCCAATAGGCCCAATATGATCCAGAAAAACCAGTGAATGTGATGATTTGTTGTAAAAATAGCCAGGCCAACAGCAACTACGATGTAATTGGTGGTTATGATGGTAAATGATTCAGGCG
>JBEHXM010000103.1:0-20017 GCA_048498695.1 Bacteroidota bacterium | reverse complement strand
CATGTTCGTCGAAGAAGCCATGAGTCGCGATCCTCGTTCTCCTTAATTTATGGCAAGCAAACCTGGTGGCAACCGCAATGGCTGGGATATGGATATGAGGCACCGGTTTTGACAAAAGCTTTCCGTAATGAACTAAACAAACGCGGTTATACTCATACGGCAGAGTTATATGACGAGCTAAAGAAAAAGAACCCTGATTATAAGTTACCCGAAAATGACCTGAACACCCTGGGCTATAAACTGGCGGGTAATGATAAAAATAAAGACGCGGTAGAAATATTTAAGTTAAACGTGCAACTGCATCCTGACAGCTGGAATGCCTATGACAGCCTGGGTGAATGTTATATGAATCTTGGTGATAAAGATTCAGCTATTAAAAACTACAAACGTTCAATTGAAATAAATCCTAAAAACACCGGCGGAATTGAACAGCTGAAAAAACTTGAGGGAAAATAGTAATTAATCAAACCTTCCCGGCGAGAATACATCAATGTTCATTTCAGGGTTAGTGCCTGTTAACACATCGCTGATGATCTTACCCGTTGCAGGCCCCAGGCTCAGCCCGATCATGGCATGGCCGGTGGCTATCGCCAGGTTATTGTATTTTGATGACAGACCGATATACGGCATCCCATCCGGCGATACCGGGCGGAACCCAAACCAGATATCTTTTGACTGAGGGACTCCCGGTTTAAAGTTGGGCAGGTACCTGGGTACCGATTCCACAATACCCCGTACACGGTTCATGTTGATCTGGTCGTTTATTTTGCCTACCTCCATGGTACCGCCATAACGTATGCTGCCATTCATCGGAGTAATGGCTACCTTCGCTTCGCAAAGGATAGAAGGAATGGTCATTCGTTTTGAATCATCCTGCGGTGTCATAAAGGAATAACCTTTACCCGGCATCAATGGCACTTTCAAACCCGCAAGCCTCGCTATAGCCGGCGACCATGAGCCCCCTGCAATTACATAAGCGTCGCCCTTAAATTCTTTATCAGCACTGGCAAAAGCGGTGATTTTTCCATTGCTATGATCGATCCTGGTGATCTGTGTATTGCGATTTATTTTCACGCCTTTATTTTCGAGATATTTGATCAGAGCCGGCATCAGTTTATTCGGATACAGGTGCGCATCGCAATGATAATGCACCGCGCCCAAAATATCCAGTTCAACGTCAGGCTGCAGCTTACGGCATTCATCAGGCTCCAGGTATTGCGCATCAAGACCCAGGTGAGTTGCTTTTTCGGCCAGGTGCTGTTCTTCTTCAGCCACTTTTTCACTTTTAAAAAGCATTAGGATACCTCTATCTTCCAATCCGAAATCAATCTCAGAATCTTTTTCAAACTCATGATACAGCCTTTTGCTGATCATAGAAATATCCCGTAAAGCTCCGGCAGAATTCTCCACATGCTTTTTGGTCGCACTTTTCAGGAACTTTAATCCCCAACCGATCAGCTCAGGATTGAGCGAAGGCTTTACATAGAAAGGGCTTTTGCTGTTAAACATCCAGCGGATGCCCTGCTCCACCATACCGGGTGCCGCCAGTGGTACAAAATGGCTTGGCGTTATCATCCCCGCGTTGCCGTATGAGCAATTATCAGACAGGTCGCCCTGGTCAATCAGTTCCACTTCCCAGCCCGATTGGTTGAGGTAGTATGCCGAAAACAACCCTATAATGCCGCCGCCTATAATTACTGCTTTACTCATAAATTATATACTATGTCCTTCCACATTGGGCGCATTGCTTTTATGGGTGTCATGCTGAGGCTCTCGAAGCATGGTGGGCAAAGGCCCTACGCGCCGCACTTCGACAAGCTCAGTGTGACACCCCTCTTTTCTTCTTTTATATCACCTGGAACCCATACGCATACGGATCTTCATCATCAATTTTTATAGTGTTGTAACCATAAACCTTTGCCCAGCCTTCAATGCTTGGAATGATGGCCGGTTTGTCGCCAATTTTCACTTCGTCTTCTACCCTGCCGATAAACTGGCTGCCTATGATACTCTCGTGTATAAACAGATCGCCTTTTTTCAACTTCCCTTTGGCATGCCATTGGGCCATACGTGCGGAGGTGCCTGTTCCGCAAGGCGAACGGTCAATCGCCTTATCACCATAAAAAACTGCATTACGGGCAGTTGCTTCGTGCGCAATCGTTTTCCCTGCCCATAGAATATGTGTGCAGGTATTAATGGTTGGGTTTTCTGGATGCACAAAAGTATATTTTTCATTGATCCTTTGCCGCATCACCCTGCTCCACGAGATCAACTGATCGGCACTGTAATTTTCTAATCCCTTAAAGTTTTCCTGCGGATCAACTATCGCGTAGAAATTACCGCCGTAGCTCACATCAAAAGTAAGAGTACCCAAGTCAGGGCATTCGACTTCCAGATTTTCAGCAGCCAGGTAAGCAGGCACGTTGGTCAGCTTTACCGACTTAACCTTTTGTCCTTCCTGTTTATATTCGATCAGTACCAACCCCGCTGGTGCTTCCATACGCACTGTACCAGGTGTTTTTGGAATGATCAGCCCTTCTTCGATAGCGATGGTGATGGTACCGATAGTGCCATGCCCGCACATAGGCAAACAGCCACTGGTTTCGATAAACAGCACCGCCACATCATTTGCCGGATCATGCGGCGGATACAATATACTGCCCGACATCATATCGTGACCCCGTGGTTCAAACATCAGCCCCTTGCGTATCCAGTCATATTCCTTCAAAAAATGCTGGCGCTTATCGCTCATATTTGCACCCGTCAAATTCGGGCCGCCACCGGCTACCAGTCTCACCGGGTTACCGCAGGTATGGGCATCTATGCAGAAAAAAGTCTTAGTCATTCTTTTTAGTCTTGAGTATTGAGTTCTGAGTTTTAAGTTAGTATAATTCCTACTCAAAACTCACCACTCAAAACCCGTTACTTCTATTTACTCCATTTATTATCCACCAACCGCCATATCTCAAGCGGGTTGCCATCTTTTAGTTCATCCGGCAACAGGTTATTATTCCAGTTTTGCCAGCTAACCGGGCGCACAAAGCGTTTGATGGCTCCTGTACCGACGGAAGTAAAACGGCTGTCGCTGGTCGCCGGGAAAGGTCCACCATGCTGCATCGCATGCAATACTTCAACTCCTGTAGGCACATTGTTCATGATAACCCGCCCTGCAATATTGCTGATGCTTTGTATCAATCGCTTATGTTTCTCCAGGTCAGTTTCATCAGCTACAATGGTAGCCGTTAGTTGCCCGTGAAGTGCATCTATTACCTGCTGCATTTGTATCTCGTAATCAGCTATCACTAATAACGAATACGGCCCGAAAACCTCTTCTTTCAGCTTTGGATTGACCAGGAACGATGATGCACTTACCTCGGCCACTAATGGCTGTGCCTGGTTGTTTTTATCATCGCTTAAGATGCCGCGATTAATAAGCGACACACCCTGTTCCTGCAGCATATCGTCAGACAAAGCTGAATAATTTTTGCAGATACCCGGCGTAAGCATAGTGGATGAACTGATCTTTTCAATGGCTTCACCCAATGCTTTTTTAAATTTATCCAGGCTTGCCGATTTTACAGCAATAAGCAGGCCCGGGTTGGTACAAAATTGCCCCGCACCTAAAGTAATGGAAGCTGCGTATTGTTCAGCTATCTGCTGATAGCGGTTTTCTATGGCATCAGGCAATATAATAGTTGGGTTGATGCTGCCCATTTCGGCAAATACCGGGATAGGCTCATCACGCTGTTGTGCCATTTTCACTAAAGCCATTCCGCCTTTGTATGAACCTGTGAAAGTGACGATCCTGGTTTTGGGGTGTTTTACCAGGGCCTCACCAACAGCATAGCCATCATCGTACAAAATAGAAAATAGGCCCTCGGACAGGTTGTGCTTTTGTGCCGCTTTTTTAATAGCTTCTGCTACCAGCGCGCTCGTACCCGGATGTGCCGGGTGCGCCTTCACGATCACCGGGCAGCCCGCAGCCAATGCCGAAGCCGTGTCGCCCCCTGCGACAGAAAATGCAAGCGGAAAATTACTTGCCCCAAATACCACCACCGGCCCAACAGGGATCAGCATTTTGCGGATATCAGGTCGGGCTACAGGTTGTCTTTCGGGTAGCGCAGAATCTATTACTGCCTCCACCCACGAGCCTTCCTCCACCAAATCAGCAAACATATTCAGTTGACTGGTAGTCCTGCCCCGCTCACCCTGCAAACGGGCTTGCGGCAAACCACTCTCGGCCATCGCACGTTCTATCAGTTCATCGCCTAAAGCATTGATCTCGTCAGCTATACTCCGCAAAAAGGCTGCCTTGGTTTTTTTATCTATATAACGGTAATCTCCGAAAGCTTTTTCGGCCAAATCCAACGCCCTATTTACATCATCAGTATTTGCTGCATAAAATTCCCCGTCAAGCTCATTACCTGTTGATGGGTCTAATGCCTTAAACGGGTTAGCCTCAAATTTTATGTACTGATAACCTATTAAATTTCCTGTTTCCATAGTTCCTAAACTCTTTATTGTTGAAAGAGTTTGTTTGTTTAAAATTTCAGATTGTAAGTTCCGATCTTATTATTCTATTAATTTTTTTTATAATAATATAAGCCGCCGTCATCATCTGAATATATCAACCTGATCTCATTATCATCAGTTTCAACTTTGGACGACCATAAACCAATACCTCCCGATGATCCTTCATCATTATAGAATGTAAAATCATGAAAATCAATTTCATTTATATTCCACTTCCATTTTCCAATATTTTCAAATTCCTTCCCTGAGGATGTAATGTGTTTATGCTTATAAGTATGATCCTTGAAGATTATAATAGAATCTGGCCCACCTTTATTAAAACTGTATTTCCCATCAATTGCTTTTGGTTCGGCGGTTTTATAATTATGGTTTACTATAAATAAAAATAAAGCAACTGTTACGATAAAAAATATCAATATTAGAATTTTCATCTTAACAGTAATCATAATAAATCTTGTACTCAATTAATATTCGTCAAACTCATTTCCTTTACTCTCCCCCAACTGCCTTCGGGTAACACAGGTCTTACAGCCAAAGCATCATTAATAGTTTTCATCACCTTTTCGCGCTCTGCTCCGGTTACTTTTAAACGTGGTGCACGCACATTTTCAGTACCTATTCCGGTTGCCACTTCGGCCAGTTTAATATACTGTACCAACTTGGGGTGAATGTCCAGCTCGAGTACCGGTAAAAACCAGCGGTAAATAGCCAGCGCCTCGCTGATACGGTTTGCTTTTATTAACCGGTAAATAGCAACGGTTTCTTTCGGGAAAGCATCCACCAGTCCGGCTACCCAGCCATCAGCGCCCATTACCAGGCTTTCCATGGCCAGCGGGTCAACCCCGGTCATAATGGCAAACCGGTTACCAAAGCGGTTGATCATCCGGGTAACGTTGGATACATCACGTGTCGATTCCTTTACCGCCTGTATGTTGGGATATTTGGCCAGCTCGGCAAACATATCCAGGGTTACTTCTATCTTATAATCAACCGGGTTGTTATAAATCATAATCGGCAGCGATGTACTTTTTGCTACCGAGGTCAAAAAATCCAGCGTCTCGTTATCATCCGCCTTATAACGCATAGGTGGTAAAAGCATCAGGCCGCTTGCGCCATACTCCAATGCCTTTTGCGCACAGGCAACCGCCGCCTTGGTAGTTTGCTCGGCAATATTAAGCAGCACCGGCACTTTACCATCCACAAATTCAACGGTGTGTTTCAGCAAGGCGAATTTTTCCTCGTCACTCAACACACTGGCTTCGCCCAATGATCCGCCTAAAATAAAGCCGTCAACACCTGCATCCAGTTGTGCGCTGATGTTATGGTCAAACGCCGCAAAATCAAGTTCATCGTTATCGGTAAACTTGGTAGTAACCGCCGGGAAAACCCCTTTCCATGTAAATTTCATAAGCCCTTAGCCCCTCTAAATCTCCCCCTGTAGGGGAGACTTTCTATTTTTATTTTTAATAACTAGTTAATTAACTCTTTTTTTAAAGCCCTCCCTACCGGGGAGGATTGGGTGGGGCTTATTTCGACACCTTCACCAGCAACACCCCATGTGGTGCTATTTTCGTCACAAATTCCGGCCCGCTGCTAATGATATAAAGCTGCTGCCATACATTGCGTATTTTAGTATAACCACCCATCCCTGCATCTGCTTTATTTAGTTTGATGGTCTGGAATTTGTCCGAAGTGTTAAATATTCCTATCGCTTTGCTGCCGTCTTCCAGTTCTTTTGTCCAAACCTGGTAATCATCTTTTTTGAGTGTTTGTCTTGCTTCCTTGCCTAAAGCATCCTGGTCAATCGCCAGCACTTCATCATTAGTGAGCAGGTTGAGTGTAAAGCTATCCAGGTGCCCCATATCACAGCCGATGAGTAACGGCGATGATAGCAGGCTCCACAAACTGATGTGCGTGTACTGTTCATCCGGCGTCAAACGGCTATTGCGCTGATTATCGTTCCAGCCCACCTTGCCTACCACCAGCATATCGGGGTCATTAAAATGACCGGGCTGTGCACCGGCTGCGGCCTTATCCTGGCTAAAACCAATGGTCGACATGCTTTTCCAAGTATCTTCAATATCCCCGGTGGTGCGCCAGCTATTACCGCCAACTTCTGCACCCCAGTTCCACACATCGCCCATACCATACTGGCAAAAACTGAACAAAATATCACGGTGAATTTTATCCAGTGAGGCCCGCATTACCTGGTAAGGCTTTTTAAAGTCTTCCAAAGTTGGGTTAGCCGGACTCACCTGTGAATACGAACACCAGTCGTATTTCAAGTAATCAATACCCCAATCGCCATAAGTTTTAGCATCCTGGTCTTCGTGCTGCCAGCTGCCTAAATAGCCGCCGCAAGTACGCGGGCCGGGTGATGAATAGATACCTATCCGCAATCCCAGGCTGTGCACATAGTCGGCCAGGCCTTTCATATCCGGAAATTTTTGGTTGGTCACGATCTCGCCATTAGCATTGCGGCTTTCGGCTTCCCAGCCGTCATCGATATTGATATAAGTCCACCCGTGAGCACTCAGCTTATCGGCCATGGCATTGGCAGAGGTGCGTACTTTTTGATCGTTCACCGTCAGGCCCCAGGCGTTCCAGCTATTCCAGCCCAACGCAGGGGTCAACCCTATCAGGTCGCCAATTTTAATGGTGAACTTTTTGGTATTGCTGCCCAGCTTATTGCTTACGGTAAATGTTACCGGGTAATCGCCTTTATCGGCAACCACCCCGGTGATGATACCTGTTGCCTCATCGAGTTTTAACCCGGCAGGCAGGCCGTCGGCTTTATAGGTCAATGGTTTTTGCCCCGTAGCAGGTATTTTGTACAGGAAGGGACTTCCGGGACGTTCCCCGAAAACATTGGGCCCGTTGACCCGCGGTTTTGCCTTTACCCAAGGTGTCAGAATATATGGTGTATTTTCAGTTTTGCTGATCGTTTTACCCGAATGTTCATCGGTAAAAGTATAAGTGATCTTGTACGATTTCTTCTCGAGCCTGGCTATGGTAAAAGAATAGGTGAAAGGGCTATGTGCCGAAAAATGCGCCTCATTGGTTTTCTGATAAACGATGGTATCGGCTTCAGGGTCGGTTAGTTTGAAGTTTAGCTTACCCACATAGTTGTAATGCTCGCTGCCGGAAGTAAGCCTGATAGACTTATTCATGGTCTTCTCCTCATAATAGAAACTACCATCGGTGTTAATGTTCACATTATCCATCACATCCACCATCCTGACGCTGAACACATCGCCATACAAACCACCTACACCACCGGTGTCGAATAAACGCACTGCTAACACATTTTCCTTGTCCCAATGCAAAGCCGGGTCATTTACCGATACCGAGAAAGAACCCGGACCGTAAATGCCGTGCTGTATATCGCTGCCGTTCTTATAATTTTTATGAACCAGTTTACCGTTCAGGTATACCTCGCCGCCATCGTCCAGGTAACCCAGGTCAAAGTGCAGGCTGTCTTTCAAAAACGCCTTTTCTTTAATGGACGAGGGGATTACAACGTGCAGCCTGTACCAGCCAAAGCCATCCGTTTTCGGATAACCTTGTTCTTCCCAGGGTTTACTCACATCGGCTGCCTTCCAGCCGGCATCATTGTATTGTTGGGTCGCCCATGCAGTGGAGTCGCCTATCCTGAATTTCCACCCCTGGGTTAGGGCGATGTCCTGTGCTGATGCCTTTAGGAAAGGTAAAGCGAAAAGGGTAAGCAGAATGCGGGTCTTTATTTTCATTATGTTAAAAATTATTGTCATTTCGACGAGGAACGAGGAGAAATCTTATACAATTGCAAGGCGGACTATGCATGTTGTGTAAGATTTCTCTCTATCGTTCGAAATGACATTATTGTATGAATTTACTTACTCAACAGATCAACATATTTCACCTGCTCCGGAAACCACACCATCATCTCACCTTTGCCGCGGTTGGCCCAGGCATAGTATGGGATTGCCGTTAAGGTAGCATTTTCTGTACTTACATTCTCTCCTGATGCATCTATATGGATACTTTTCACCCCTGCCTTTAATATGGTAACACCATGTAACAGGTCTTTTTCAAACACAGGCTTAAACACCGAAGTTTTAGGGATGATGAAATTGCTCGCCAAACCGTTATTGTCTTTCCATTCCGCACAATACATAATTGGGCCGCGCTGTATTGCCACCTTGCCGTTATCATCGGCTACTTTATCGGTGGCGGTTACCCGGCGTACGTTCATGGGTAGTATCACCTCCACCTTATCATTTTTTTTCCATTTACGGCTGATCACGGCATAACCCTTTTCCAATTGGTAATTTACGGGTATGCCGTTCACTTTTATTTCGGTTTGCATGGCCGATTTCTTTTCAAAAGAATACAGGTCTGATGGTATAGCTTCATTTTTCGCCCAGCCGGGGATACGTATCTTCAGGCCCATATCCATTTTTTCCGATGGTTCGATGGTAAACAGCAGGCCGCCATCCCAGGGATAATTATTTTGCTGGATGATCTTCACCGCCTTGTTATTTACTGTAAGCTTACCCTCTCCGCTAATGAACAGGTTCACATAAACCGCGTTCCCTTTTTCAGCATAAATATAACCGGGGATGGATGGTATCAGCCGTACCACATTGGTTGGGCAGCACGAGCAAGTGAACCAGCCCGAACGCTCTGGCTCGGTATCAGCTCCCGAAAAATTATTTTTGATTTGCATGGCATTGGTATAGAAGAATGATTTGCCATCCAGTCCCACACCAGATATCAGTCCGTTGTAGAGTGTCTTTTCCATCACATCAATATACTTGCTATCGCCGTGCAGCAAAAACATGCGCTGGTTCCAGAACACGCTGCCTATGGCTGCGCAAGTTTCGTTATAAGCGGTGGCATTAGGCAATTCGTAGTTTTCACCAAAACGTTCGCCATCGCCTACGGCGCCAATACTGCCCTGCACATACATCTTTTTGCTTACCATATTTTCCCATATCCGGTCTATGGCTTTCAGGTAAGCGGTATCCCCTGTAAGCGCCGCCACATCTGCCATACCCGAGTACAGGTACATCGCCCTAACAGCATGCCCCTCGGCCTCATCCTGCTGGGTTACGGGTGTATCATCCTGGAAATATTTGCCGTTCTCGTATTCATTTTTGCTTTTGGCATTGTACTCTTTATGACCACGCTGATCTATAAAAAATTTGGCCAATTGCAGGTACTCCTTTTTGCCGCTAATACGGTACAGCCTCACCAGTCCCATTTCTACTATCTCGTGCCCCGGCGCGGTGTGGAGTTTATCCGGCCCGAAAGTGCGTACCAGTAAGTCGGCATTCTTCAGGGCGATGTTGAGCAATGTGCGTTTTCCGGTAGCCATAAAATGTGCGGCAGCCGCTTCATATAAATGACCACAGTTGTACAACTCGTGACTCATCTTCTGCTCGTTCACCCATCTTTCAGGTCCGGCCCATGCCTGCGGGTGCAGCGGATCGATACTGCGGGCGGTATACAGGTAACCATCGGGCTCCTGCGCCTTGCCCACAATGGTAATAAGCGAATCCAAATAAGCTGATAGCTTCGGATCAGGATGCCCGGCTAAGGAGTAGGATGCGCCCTCGATGGTTTTATAAATGTCGGTATCGTCAAAGGGGTATACGGTGCAAAACTTGCCCTTGTGCTCGGCAGCCATCACAAAGTTTTTTACACGGCCGGTACTCTCACAACGGGCAAATGACGCAGGGATGGTAACGGTACGGTTAGTTTCTATGCGTGGAGTCCAAAACTGGTCGGTTAACTTAACGCTGGTGAAGGGTACAGGCTGTATGGGGTAATCCTGCTGTTGTGCAAAGGCACTAATGCTACAGCAAGCCAATATTAGCGTACTTAGTTTCTTCATAGTGATGATTACCCTCAGGTTCAAATATAAAGTGAAGATACCGCAAAAGCATGGTCTGAACCAGAATTTTTAGAATTAATGAATTTTCAGAATTCAGGCAATCCTTAAAGTCAATAAATTCAAGTTCAGACAGAAACATGATCCATTTTAAATTTAACATCCTCTTTATTTTCTTTTTGTAATAAAAAACTTACATTTAGTACGATAAAAAACCATGAAAAAATGAAAAGAAAATTATTTAGCCCTATTGTATTAGCCTGCTGCTTTATCGTATTAATGGCCGCTACGTTTGCCGACCTGAGTGGCAAATGGACCGGAGTGATCAAAACACCTGATGGTAACGACCTTGCTGTTACCTATAATTTCAAAGTGGATGGCGATGTACTGACTGGAACTGCTGAATCACCTGCCGGGGAAGTAACGGTAGATAACGGAAAAGTAACCGGTGATACTTTTACCTTTAAAGTAACCGTAGACGGCAACGATTATCCGCATACCGGTAAAATGTATGCTGATTCATGCGGTTTGGACATTGATTTCGGAGGCCAGAAAGTGCATACCACGCTTAAACGCGCCCCTGCTGATAACAAGTAATTTCAACCTAAAATTTAGATTATAGTAAGAGCCCTGCCACAATGCAGGGTTTTTTTATCCTTTAAAAAACTGGCTAACTGTAACATACAAACACATTCATTATCTTATTAAAAATCAATTTAAAACTCATGAAAAGAAAAATTTTTATCACAACCGCACTGCTATGCTGCTGTGTAGCTGCATTTGCTTATTTCGCCGGTATCACCGGCCACTGGACAGGTTCGTTAACCGCACCTGATGGTAACCAGTACCCGCTGGATTATACCTTAACCAGTGATAACAGCGCCCTGACAGGTAAAGGAAAATCAATGGAAGGCGATGTGGACATTACCGAAGGAAAAGTAAAAGGCGACAGCCTGTCTTTTGCTATTGACGTAGGCGGTGTAAAAGTGATCAACACCGGCAAATACTTTGCCACGGGCGATTCTATCAGCCTGACTATTGATTACCAGGGCATGCTAATGCACTCTACCTTAAAAAGAGCTGCTGATAAATAGTCGTTCAGATATCTCATAATAAGAAAACTCTGCCCTTGTGGCGGGGTTTTTTTGTTGACTCACCCGGTCTTTGCTCCGCTCGACCACCCTCTCTGCTTCGCAAAGAGGGTTACTTTTTTCTTTTATTCCCCTCTCTACTTTGTAGAGAGGGGTGACAAGCGCAGCGAAGTCGGGGTGAGTCGAATAGACGTAATACAAAATCCCATAAATATTTACCCGCCCCTGTAACGCTTTATTCAAAAACAGCATCATAGATAAAAAATCAACGACATGAAAATAAAAGCTTTTATCACCACAGCATTAGTTTGCTGCTTTGTGGTTTGCATGGCAGCAGCATGGACCGATATGAATGGCAAATGGACCGGCATATTCAAAGGTCCTGACGGCACTGACATAGAACTGGTATATAATATCAAGATCGATGGTAATAAATTAACCGGGGATGGCACAGCACAGGGAGTAACCTTAAATCTTGATAGCGGCATGGTAAGCGGTACGGATTTTAAGTTCAGTGTGACTAACCCCGAGGGTGTGACCATTCCGCATACCGGCAAGTATTTTGCACAGGGCGATTCGATCTCAATGAATGCCGATTACCAGGGATTTAAAATGCACAGCACACTTAAAAGAGCTGCTAATAAATAGTCATTCAAAATATCATAATAAAGCACCCCACCCAACGACAGAGGTGCTTTATTATAATTATGGTATGGATAACGCTTTACCTGGGAATGAAAGTTGGAAACAGGTTAATATTCTACTGCTTCTTTCCATTCTCCACACTCTTGATCTCTTCCTTTCGATCTTTCCTGAAATCGAAATGAGTAAAGTCGGCAGTATGAGGAAGGTCGACAGTATAGCTATCCAGTTGATCAATCTCAATGGTAATATCATTTGCTTTAAGGTCGATTAGGTGCCCGCCTGCATCTTTTTTATCAGACAAAAAATGAAAATGATAACCGCTGATATGTGCTCCCTCTAAGAATGCGGGCAGTCTGTAACCAACCAGGTCGCCATTGATATTGTTGAATTCAAAAAAGTGCTGCTTATCCAGCATCTCAGCCAGAGGCAGGTAAGGCTTATGGGCAACCGGCGGGAATGCCCTTGTTTTTACATAACCAAAGTTTCCTTTAATATGAATCGCATACATCCCGTTTTGATCGCTCAATAAACTATCAAGGTATTTGTAAAGCCTGGCCTTATCCCATTGTGAATTCAAATGATTTACTTTCCCGGCATGGAAAAAGCAAACAACCGCATAAGGTGTTTTATCTTTATCATTGATCAGCCGGGTTTTCCCGGTAAACTGCGTTTGATAAATTTTGCCTTGTAACATGGTTAGCTCACCATCCATTTTGTCAATAGCTCCAAGTCCAAAATCACCATGCGTTTTTAGCTGACTGTAAGGAAAATACCCATCGTACAACCCGCCTATAAAAGCGCTTGCATAGCCGGCGCTGTACAAATTATTGGTTTGCGCAAATATGTTTACACAGAAAAGCGAATTACAGCAAATGAGCAGAAATAAATATTTTATCTGCTTCATTACAAGCTACCTAACAGTAATTTGAGCATTATTAACAAGTTCCTTTTTGATCTCGCCATCCCAAAATAAAGTGGTGGGATGAAAATGCAGCCAGGAGTGGCGGTATTCCTGGTAAGCCTGTAGTTTGGCTAATCGTTTGCCTTTTTGTGTTCCATCAGTACATAATCCATTCCAATCCCAAACCGATGTAGTCTCCTGGTCTACCAGATTTCCATCCGGGTCAATCCTGAAGTTGAGGTTTTTGCCATCAACGCACCTGTTAAATGCATGGAAAGTCGAACTATCATTTTCCAGTGCTATCAATAAGGGTGTTGCTCCTACCTGGTCATTTACAAAATGTATCTTCTCAAGCACCCTCCAATTATAGCCTTTAGGTTGTTTATTCACAATTACGCCCACCAGCCAGCTTTTGCGCACCAGCGAGTCTTTATTCTTTAGAGTTGAATCCCTGTCAACGGCTTCTATGCGGTCATAGTTTTTCAGGTCGAGGTAATCTGATTTGAAATGATTATCAGGCTGCAATATTAATGAAGTTGGGTGTTTATTTAACCAGGAGCTCAGGGTTGATTGCTCATAAGTGATCTCATTCAATTTATTACCCTGCATCGGTCCCACAGCAGCCTCACCGGTCGCCTGGTACCACCATGATCCGGTACTTTGATCTTCAATAATGGCGTTATAATGCCTGGCCCCTACCAATCTAAAAGTCTGCCTTGATCCGTTAACTACCGGGCTGAATACCCTGCCCGTGCGGCACATGGTACAATAAGTAACCAAAACGGGCAAGCTGCCCACATTATCCTGTACTTTATGATGATATCCTAAATAAACAAGCGGGTAGGCCTTCGCAACACCATTGTTTACCACACCAAGAACGATAAAACTTTCGGGAACTTTATTATCGAGAGCATTCACAAATCTTACTGTTTTAGGCTCCTCAAACATGCTCGAGGCCTTAAACTGGATATCGGTTACATAAAACGAAATCAGTCCTAAAACCAACACCGTGCCTTTTACAACCTTTCCCTTTAAGTTGTTATTGGTAAAATATTTCACCAAATACCATGCAAGCAGCAATCCGCCCGCGATACGCAAAGGCAATACGATCTTTTCGAGGTAATAGCAAAGCTTGATAGCTTCAATATCCTGGCTGCCTGGGAAAGGCATCAATAAATAAGCATGCATCAACCCGGGAAAGAACAACAGGAACATACCCATCCAGAATAATAATGGCCTCGTGTTGTTCTTCATCGCTAATTTGCATTAAGTGTTGCATAGCGGCGTCTCTTCCGGCATTTGAACAAGCCGGTAGTCCCAAGCAAAGCAAGTTTTAGGGGTATATGGGGCATTAATTCAATAGTTTAAATCACATATCTCTCTCAGGAAAAATATTGGTCAGGCTTAAAAACCCGGGTTTATAATAGGATAAATATATTGATTTAATTAAAAAAAGCCAATTGTTGATTTAAATAATCAAAAATCTAAAGTTGACGTTCAATTTTACTTTATTCTTACTCTATTCCCTGCATTATGGCATAGTTTTGTATGTTATAAAATATGGAAAGGATGAAAGTTGAAATATGGTCGGATGTGATGTGTCCGTTTTGCTATATCGGCAAACGCCGGTTTGAAGATGCCTTACAGCAATTTGAACACAAGGATAAGGTAGAAGTGGAATGGAAAAGCTTTCAGCTTAACCCGGATATGAAAACCGATCCATCCGTTAACATTAACCAATACCTGGCTGATGTAAAAGGCTGGAATTTGGAATATGCCCAGCAGATGAACGACCATGTGACCGAAATGGCGGCACAGGTTGGCTTAACTTATGATTTTAATAAAGCGGTTGTGGCCAATAGTTTTAATGCCCATCGGCTGAGCCACCTTGCCAAAAAACACGGCCGGGGTGAAGCTGCTGAGGAGGCGTTATTCAAAGCTTATTTCACCGAAGGTAAAAACATTGATGACCACAGTACACTAACAGAACTTGGTGTATCATTAGGTTTAAATGCCAGTGAGGTTAAACAGACTTTGGATAGCAACGATTTTGCCGATGCCGTACAACATGATATTGCCGAAGCCCAATACCTGGGTATACGGGGCGTCCCATTTTTTGTAATGAATAGTAAATACGGCGTTTCAGGTGCACAGGCAGTGCCTATTTTTTCAGAAACACTGGAAAAATCATTCGCCGAGTGGCAGCACGAAAACAGTCAACCCAAACTGACTATTGTAGAGGGTGAAAGTTGTAGCCCGGATGGTGATTGCGGGTAGCGACTACCTATTCCCCATTTAAATCATTTATTCCCTATTTTAATGCCCTTGCTGTAACATCAACAGATAAAATGTTAATTTTACGGTTGATGATTTATTTGTGGCAGGTGGCATAGTATCCTGTCATGTCAACCTGACTATTCCTATGGATTCAGCTTTGCATCCTGTTACCACATCCCGACGGGCACTACGCATTTCCGTAAGCGCCATGTTTTTTTTGTCGGGTTTGTGTTTTGCAAGTTGGGCTTCGCGCATACCGGCCATTAAACAATATATGCATTTGTCTGAAGCCGGTTTAGGCGGCGTGTTACTGGCCATTCCCTCGGGATTAATGTGTTCATTGCCATTTATCGGGTGGGTAATACCCAAAATAGGCAGCCGTAAACTATTGATCATTTCCATGGTACTGTATGGAATTTTATTAGTTGGACTTGGCGCAGCGGCCAATGTTTTCCAATTGGTCGTCTGCCTGTTTTGCTACGGCTTTGTTGGCAATTCAGCCAATATATCTTTTAATACACAAGCTGTCACTGCTGAACGATTATATGAAAATCCGATTATGGCATCCTTTCATGGCATCTGGAGTGTAGCGGGATTCATTGGTGCGGGTATAGGGGTATTCATGATCGGCAGTCATATTATTCCCTTTCATCATTTTATCGTTATCATGGTACTCATGATCATCGGAACAGCTATTACAGCAGGAAAATTAAGCGACGATACCGGCAAGGTGGAAACAGAAGAAAAAGCGATGTTATCCATACGCGAAAGATTAAGGATGATGTCGCCGTTGCTTAAGCTGGGCATTATTGCATTTTGTTCTATGATATGTGAGGGGGCAATGGTCGACTGGAGCGGTGTATACTTCAAAAATGTCATCAACGCACAGGCCGGCTGGATAGGCGCCGGGTATTTTGCATTTATGTGTACCATGGCCATGGGCAGGTTCACTGCCGATTGGTTTGCCGGAAAATATGGTTTAAAACGGACACTTCAATTAAGCGGCACCCTGACAGCAGCGGGCCTGCTCACCTCAGTATTATTACCCTACCTGGTGCCCAGTATGATCGGTTTTATGCTGGTTGGCGCAGGGGTATCATCGGTAGTTCCCATGATCTATAGTTCGGCCGGAAAAACACCTAACATGTCGCCCGGCGTTGCGCTTGCGGCAGTATCAACCATTGGCTTTAGCGGACTGTTAATTGGTCCTGCTATTATCGGTTTTATCGCTGGCCTGGCTAC
The DNA here is from genome assembly GCA_048498695.1 of Bacteroidota bacterium. Taxonomy (GTDB): domain Bacteria; phylum Bacteroidota; class Bacteroidia; order Sphingobacteriales; family Sphingobacteriaceae; genus Mucilaginibacter. The sequence goes on along the minus strand of JBEHXM010000103.1, from coordinate 3,453 downwards.
ATTGAGAGCATCTTTCCTGCTGATCGCATGTATGGGTATGCTAGTAGCTATTATTTCCACCCGGGCAAAATTGCGATAGGGATATTTAGCTTTGGTTTAAGCCCTGTTCAGATCCTCCTCCGTTGGGTTTAAAACGTACTCGAAATTTTCATGACCGTTTTTGAAAATGAATTGCAGCCTCTCCTTTGGCTCATGTATATCCAGTGAAAGCTGTCCAAGCACTTCGGGCAGATTGTCCCTTATTAATTTAAGATCGGTCAGGTGAGGCATTTCTATGGCTATATCATCGCCGGCAGGTTCTATTTTCCAGTCACGAAGATTGGCGGCTTTTAACATTTCTATCCATTTTTGCTGGTATGCGTTCATAAGCTCTCTTTTTATTATTTAAAAGAAAGTTTACGCGGAATGGTTTTAATAAAGGCGATTATCAGTTCCCGTTATTCATATACTTTCCATAAACAGCCAAAGGCGTTAAGCGCTTTTGAAACATAGTTTGATGTGTATCCGAAAACTGTTTGAAATCGCCAGCACTTTCCTGTCCGGGATAAGGCGCATAAAAATGATGCGTATTGGCATTTCGCCATAATAGCACATAGGAGGTTTTATATTTAGACAGGGTAGGCAGCAATGTGTTTGTCCACCAATCAGTTGCCGGTATGCCTTCGTAACCGGTTTCGGCAAGGCAGGCTAGTTTATGATGTTTGGCAGCTATAGCATCGATCAAACCCAATCTCAGATTCAGATTCCATTGGTAGTCTTTGATGCTTTTATAACAATAGTTATCAAAGCCGATAAAGTCTGCATAATCATCGCCAGGATAACGGTCCATAAACTCAGCCTCCGTATTAAAATCAGCTACCGAGTAAACGATCAATAAGTTATGCAGCTTTTTGGTATTCCGCAGGTAATCAATCGTGAACCGCCACAAAGTTTTAAAATCTTCGGCAGATGAAGTGTTTTTACACCACCAAAACCAGTTGCCTGTCAGTTCATGAAAAGGACGGTACAGGATTGGTATCGCCTCCCCTACGGGCCCTTTCAGGCTTTCTAAATATTTAGCTGCCTTGTCCAGGTTATTAATATAATCCTGGTGATGTGCGCCGCCTGGAATGAGCTCCTTTACGGTTTGCATGGTAGTATCCCAGGCAGTTTTGCCGTTGGACGGGTTATCCATATGCCAGCAAAAAGTATTGATGCCACCGCGTGCATAAACCTGCTTCACTAATTCTTTCTGCAACTTAAAAGGGATGCCGTTAATATCGTGAATACTGTCGTGTTCTATTTTGGCCAGATCCCAGCCGTAAACTGAAGGATAATCACCAATCACACTTTTTATATCCGAACGGTTTGGGTCGAACTTCCACCCTACACCATAAGCCAGATCGTCATGATGGCCGATCATTACCCCTGCCCCTATTAAACGCTGCATACTGCTGAACAACCAACGCGTTTCTTTGGTGGCCAATCGGTCGCAAGGATCATAGGTTTGCGCCAGGGCGATTGAACTGCCTGATACCAGTAATAGGATAAAAATATATTTATAAATATGTTTCATTATTTAGTTCTGTTTGAGGATAGGCCCCTCTTAAACTTAATCAAATATAATATTCAATAACGTGGGTATATCTAATCAGCCAATTCTTTTCATGATCTCGATACAAGCCCGGCTGTTATGATAAGGACATTTCCATAAACCTGCCTTATCTTCTGCTTTCATTACTTGTCCGCTTTCGTTTATGCCCCAAAACCATTCGCCGTTCTTCTTGTCAAGTATTTTATCCTTTACAAAACCCCAGTTCATGATGGACAGATCAAGATATTGCTCATCACCCGTAATTTGCCAGGTATTGAAAAAACCAAGCATGGCTTCGGCCTGCACCCACCAATGTTTTTCTTTTATAAGGTGATCTTCAACGGGTTCATATTCATACCACAAACCACCATCGCTGTCCAATCCTTCCAAAGCAGCCCCGCTGATGTTAATGGCAGCAGACCTTAACTTCACTATCAGTTCCTCATGGCCAATCGCTTCTGCCGAATCCAGTAAAAGCCAGGCAGCTTCAATATCATGTCCATAAGAAACCAGGGTCGACCGCTTATTCCAGTCCTCATCAAAAAACAAATTTAAATGCCCCGTTTCTGCATCAATGAAATGATCAAGGAAATTATTAAGCAGTAGCCTTATCTGTTCATTCAGTTCTGCGTCAGGCCATACCCGGTACAAGTTGGTATAACCTTCCAGCACATGCAGATGGGTATTCATGGTCTTCTTTTCGTTGGCATCCTTTGCGCTTAAGCGCAGGTCGCCAATGGGTTGCCAGTCTTCGGTAAAGGCTTCCAGGTAGCCTGTTTTGTCACGATCAAAACTCTTGTTTACCAACAGCCTGAATAGTTTGACTGCTTCATCCAAAGCATCTTCAAGTCCTGATGCTTTATAATATTCGCTGGAAGCATAAATAGCAAAAGCGCTGGCATAAACCTGCTTTTTGGTATCCAGTTTATTACCGGCATGATCCACAGTCCAGTAAACACCGCCATATTCTTTATCAAGGAAATGATTTATGATATATTGATAAGCACGTTCGGCTGACTCCAAATATTCTTTTTTGCCGGTCAGATTGTAAGATGCCGAAAAGCTCCATAGGATACGGGCATTTAATACGGAACCCTTTGGCGAGCCGGGCATTACTTTGTTATCGTTGTCGATCCTGCCATAAAAGCCTCCCCCGGCAATATCGGGTGTATTATCAATCCAATAATCCATTATATGACCCAATTCGGCACTCAGTTCTTTTTTATAAACACTAAGGCGTTGCTCAATACCAGTTAGATTCATTTTTTTTAGCTTGCCTGGATCACTTCCTCCTTTACGGCGTTTAAAAAGTTCTTGTTATTATCAATGATCCGGTTCAATGTGTTAACGGAAAGTGACGACCGTAAACCATCCTCTGAGGTATTCATTACGTAATCCAGCAATTTATCAACCGTGGTGGTGGCCACATGCATCCGCGTATCCGAGGAGGCGTAGTAAATATACACTGTACCGTCATCATCCTTGATCCAGCCATTGCTGAATACTACATTGGAAACGTCGCCAATGCGTTCCTCTCCTTCGGGTGCTAAAAAATAGCCCGCCGGTTTATAAAGCACTTTGGTGAGGTCGTGCAGATCGGTCATGAACATATACAACACATATCGTAAACCTGCCGCGGTATTACGTACCCCATGTGCCAGATGTAGCCAGCCTTTTGCTGTTTTTATCGGCTCAGGGCCCTGCCCGTTTTTCGATTCATAAACGGTATGGTAATTTTTATTGTCGATAATGGTCTCGTGGTCTACCACCGCGTTTTCCATGGAATCGGTCAAACCAAACCCTATGCCTCCGCCTGTTCCCGCACTGATAAAGCCATCCTGCGGGCGGGTATATAAAGCATATTTACCATCCACAAATTC
>JBEHXM010000102.1:0-20065 GCA_048498695.1 Bacteroidota bacterium | reverse complement strand
CTGCAAAAGCTAAAAACATCAAGTTTTTCTTCATCATTTATTGTATTAATAGTTTTTTATATTCGGGTAAAATTAATTTGAATTGATTGACCACCTCTGCAAGGCTATCAGTTGACGTGCCGCCGGCCGCATTGCGGTGGCCGCCGCCGTTAAAGTATTTCTTACATATCTCGTTCGCAGGAAACTCGCCCCTTGACCTTAACGAAAGTTTTACCTTATCAGTACGTTCCACGATAAAAGCTGCCAGGTGAATGCCAGTAATAGATAAGGCATAATTGACTATCCCTTCGGTGTCGCCGGTAATGACATCGTATTTTTCCAGTTCCTGTTTAGTAACTGATATCAGTGCTGTGTTATATTCATACAATACTTCCAGCTTTTCGCTCAGGCAGTAGCCTAAAAAGCGCAGCCTGCTTTCGGATGAATTACTGTAAACCAATTCATGTATACGCCAGTTCACGGCACCTGCATCTATCAGGTCTGCTGCTATGCGGTGCACGTCTGATGTTGTATTGGGTAAACGGAACGATGCCGAGTCGGTCATGATACCGGTATAAAGACAGGTAGCCACATCTTTATTGACCATCGCCTTATTCCCCAATTGGTTGACAATAAAATCATATACAAGTTGGGCAGATGCACAGGCATTGATATCCCAGTGCCTGTAATCATCAAAATCTTCCGGCTCAAGGTGATGGTCGATCATGATCTTTACGGCTGAGCTTGCACGAACCAACTCACCCAGTTCATTGATACGGGCCAGTGTGTTAAAGTCAAGGCAAAAGATCAGTTCGGCATCAGCCACCAATGCGGCAGCTTCTTTGGTATTTTCTGTATAGATCATTACTTCCCCGTTACCCGGCATCCAGGCCAGAAAATCGGGGTAATCAGTAGGTGTAATTACTTTGGCGTGGTGCCCCTGCTGTATCAAATAATTATATAAACCCAAAGACGAGCCCATTGCATCACCATCAGGCTTATGATGTGTAGTGATCACAATTCTACGGGGCTGCGCTAAAAGCTTAACAAGGGCAGATAATTCCAACATCCATTTCAAAAATAGCTGCAAAGCTAAAGAAATAAATTAAATACAAACTATCTAATTATAAAGCACGTATTACCGGAAATTCCGGCTTGTGGCCGGGATAAACAATAAAGTAAAACTTATTATTCATTCACTACAATGAAAATTCTTATTATCGTATTAATAGCCTGTGTTTGTTTTTCGTGTAAAAATCAACAGGAAAAATTGCGGGAACAGGTAGAGCCTGTTTTAAAAAGCAACGCAGTTCAGGAAGGCCTGGTAAGCAAAGTTGATTCTGTCCATATCTATAAAATCGATACGCTGACAGATGTGCAATATGCCCAACGCAAAATTTCGGACATGAATGGCAAGAGTGCCTACTATGCGAAAATGGCGGATAAGTGTATGTCACAAGCTAAAGCCAAACAGCCATCTGCTGATGCCGCCGGACAGGCGAAAATGTATAATGACAGCTCAACCAGCTTTCAATTGCAGGCTATGGCATTGCAGCGGCAAATAGAACATCACCGCGTAGATTCAAAGGTATTTAAAGGTTATGTGGTGTCGTTTAAACTATCAGGCACTGACAAAAATAATGCGGCTGTTCAAAAAGATTCTTTAACTACTTTTCTTTCTCCTGATCTTAAGGTTATACCGGCCACAAAAATTTAGTTTATATTAAATTTCCTGGTTAGTACTATTATAACACAAAAGAGGTTTATTTATAAACTATAAAACGCTACTTTTGCGGCAATTTAACAAACAAGATGGAAACTAATAAAACATTCACCATGATTAAGCCCGATGCTGTTGCCAATGGCCACATCGGTGCGATTATAGATCATATTATAAAAGGCGGTTTTAAAATTACAGCCATGAAATATCTTTGGCTGAGCCCGGAGAAAGCCGGCGAATTTTATGCAGTGCACAAAGCGCGTCCTTTTTATAACGACCTGGTAACTTTCATGTCGTCAGGACCAATAGTTGCTGCTATTCTTGAAAAAGATAATGCGGTAGAAGATTTTCGTAAACTGATAGGCGCCACAGATCCGGCTAAAGCCGAAGCAGGTACTATCCGTAATTTGTTTGCCAAATCAATAGATGCCAACGCCGTACATGGTTCAGATTCTGACGAGAACGCCCGGATAGAAGGTAATTTCTATTTCTCGGCTTTCGAGAAATTCTAAGTTTTTCACCCCGGATGTGGGTATAAGGTATTCACATCCGGGATTTATTCCCCCATAATATTTGTTTTTCCGGACTTAAAGTAATAGTTTTACTGTGTTGTAAATGTTGCAGTTATGATCGCCATTTTTTTATTGGCATGATAATTGAACATCCCATGCAAAAACATACTATTATGAAACTGCTTATCAAATGTTTAGCGTACTCACTGGTAATAACACTTGTAGTTGTTATTAACTCACTGTTTTTCCTGCACCATCCGCCAGAAGTTCAGTTAGTATTTATTACTCCCGGTGTGATCATCCTTGGTTATTCTATCATCAGTGATGATATCAGGAAAAAATCGCTTGCAAGGGCCCGCTGGTCTAGAGGAAGATAATCTCTTCAACCAATATCACTTTTGCATCGTTATTGATCTTATCAATTATTTGCGTGCGCATTAACACCAGTTCGTTTTTAATAACGGACGATTCAATACGCAGAAATAGTTTCTTATCATGAATATAGATCTCTTTGGTCCGGTTGGCAACTGATTTGCCAACCAAATCAGGCCAGGCAGATTTTATACCGGTCTCATCATACTTTCGCTTGATCTTGTAAACCTGCAGCATCTGCTCAATAGCTTCCTTAAGCGTTTTGTCGTTAGTTCTGCCCATTAATTTCACCTCCGGTAACTTTAAACAACTTAAGGTCTACATTAATTTTTTTAAAGATCTTCTCAACCTTGGCAGCGCTGGTATCAGTGATAAACACCTGTCCAAAATCATGATTGGATACCATTTGCATCAGCTTGGTTACCCGGTTATCATCCAGTTTGTCAAAAATATCGTCCAATAACAATAAAGGTTTAAATCCTTTTTGCTGATACAAAAAGCTGTATTGCGCCAGTTTAAGCGCTATTAAAAAAGATTTTTGCTGCCCCTGTGATCCAAACTTTTTCATGGGCATACCATGTATGGCAAATTGCAGCTCATCTTTATGTATACCGGTGGTGGTACGCTCCAATACCCGGTCCTTCTCCGTACTCTTCTTTAACAGGGCAGCAAAATCATCCTGCAGTAATTGCGATTCGTAAACCAGGTCTACCTGCTCGGCATCCCCGCTCAAAAATTGGTAATGCTTATTAAATACCGGTGTAAAGCTTTCCATAAATGCTTTACGCTTCTCAAATATCAGTTTACCGGATGTGATCAGCTGCTCGTCAAATACAGCCAGCAATTCAGGGTCGTATCTTCCCGTATCTGCTATGCGTTTCAATAATGCATTCCGGTTAAGCAATACCTTATTATATACGATCAGCTCATCCAGGTAACGGTTATCCGTTTGTGATATCACATTATCGATAAACTTACGCCGCTCTTCGCTGCCTTCGATAATGATGCTGATATCATATGGTGACACCATTACCAATGGGAACAAACCTATATGGTCGGCCAGGCGCTGGTAGTCTTTTTTATTTCTCTTAAATTGTTTTTTCTGGTTACGCTTAACTCCGCATGCAATAGTTTCGTTTGCTTCATTTTTGTTAAACGTGCCATTGACGATAAAAAAATCGGTGCCGTGTTTTATCTGCTGACTGTCAATAGGATTAAAATAACTTTTGCAAAGCGATAGGTAATGTATAGCATCCAGCAAATTGGTTTTACCCGCCCCGTTATTACCCGTAAATACATTAACCCCCTCGCTGAAAGTAAGTTCAGCCCCGGTGTAGTTTTTAAAGTTGATGACGGATAATTGCTGCAGATACATAAAGGTTTTCAAAGTTAGTAATTAAGTTGATTAGGTTGGATTGAGTTGAATAAGTTAGATTAAGTTCTTACTTGATTTGGTATCATCTGCAACATTTACAACCACTTAACTCAATCAACCACTCACTCAATCAACCACTCACTAATTATTTACCCTAACCTATTGCTAACAAATTTGAAAACTGTATTTTTGCAAACTTAATTTTAGAATAGAAATGTCAAAAACCCAGGCGAATACTAAGGTCGTAACGAGTACTACAGATTTCGGAAAGACCGGTAGCTTTGTGCAGGAGAATCAGAAAAGCTTAATTTTTATAGCCGGCGCGATCATCGCAATGGTGATCATTTACTTCGGCTACCAAAAAATGTACCTTGCCCCACGCGAGGAAAAAGCAGCCAACCAAATGTATGTAGCACAGGACTTCTGGGCGAAAAAAGAATGGGATAAAGCTATTAAAGGCGACGCCGGTTACCCGGGATTTGAAAAGATCATTGCCGATTACAGCAATACCAAAGCTTCCAATCTTGCTTACTTTTATTTAGGTGTAGCTTATTTAAATAAAGGCGAGTACCGCAAGGCAATTGACGATTTAAACAATTATCATGGCGGCGACAGCATGATCGCGGCTGAAGCATTAGGAAATATCGGCGATGCTTACACCGAGTTAAAGGATTACGACAAAGCCGCAACCTATTTTAAAAAGGCGATAGATAAGGCCAGCAACAAATTTTTGTCTCCGTTCTATTTAAAAAAGCTTGGCTTAGTTTACGAAGCTCAGAACGATAACAAGTCGGCCGACGAAGCCTATAAGAAAATAAAGTCTGATTACCCGGAAAGCAATGAGGCACAAAGCGTAAATGCTTACATTGCCCGTGTAGAAGCGAAGTTGTAATAAGGGTATATTATTCCCCACTACATTTTATATCCTAAAGGCCTGTAAATTAATTTATTTGAACCTTTAGGATTTTTATTTATACTTAAAATCCGAATAAAATGGCTACCCAGCTAAAAAATTTATCTGATTTTTCCAATACCGATATCCCGTCGGCCATTGCCTACCGCTTTGGAATAGTTGTTGCAGAATGGAACAAGGAGATTACCAATTCATTATACGAAGGGGCCTATCAAAGCCTGGTCAACAATGGTGCACTGCCCGATAACATTTTTAGTTACACTGTTCCGGGAAGTTTTGAGTTAACAACAGGTGCAGACCTGCTCTTAAAAAATCTTCACCTTGACGCGGTGATCTGCCTGGGATGCGTGATACAGGGCGAAACCAGGCATTTCGATTTTATTTGTAACGCTGTAGCCAACGGTATAAGTAATGTAGCCATAAAATACTCCAAACCGGTTATTTTTGGCGTACTGACAACCGACAACCAGCAGCAGGCAATAGACCGGGCAGGGGGCAAACATGGTAATAAAGGAGACGAAGCAGCTATTACAGCCATAAAAATGGCCGACTTAGCTGAAACTTTAAAGTAATAATTAACGTTTAACAGATACTTAAAACAACGATGAAAAAATTAATTTACATAGCAATCATAGCGGTAGCAGTAAGCGCCATTGTATCTTCATGCTCAAATAAATTATGCCCGGCATATTCTTCCTATCCAAAGCATAGCCGATAACAGCCGAAAGTCATTTTTTATCTCTTTTAGAAACTAATCCGGTTCTGTGCTGTATTTTTGTAGATTAGTCTATTAACATTTTTTATGAATTGGATATCGTTGGAGTCAGCAGAGCAGCTGGATGGGATCAAACAGAAACAAGGTTACAGCATCATTTTTAAACACAGCACGCGTTGTTCCATCAGTTTGATGGCCAAAAGGCGTTTTGAAATGGACCTGCCAGACCTTCCCGAGAATTTACCCGTTTATTTTCTCGACCTCATCAAATACCGCGATATATCCAACCAGGTAGCACAGGATTTTCATGTGTATCACCAATCACCCCAATTACTGCTGATCAAAGACGGCGAGTGTATTCTCGACCAGTCGCACGGCGGCATATCGCTCGAAGAAGCATTGTCTGAGCTAAATTAGCTCTTTCGGCAACCATCATATTTTGGAATCATTGCTTTTTTGCTTAAATTCGTTAAAAGGAATTGATCATGAGCACATTAAACTATCCATTAAGTAATATACAGATAGAGCTGCTTAAGCTATTCAGTACTAATCTGAATGATAAGGATTTGATCGAACTAAAGGATCTATTATCATCATTTTATGCTGATAAAGCCATTGCCAAAGCCGATGGCATTTGGGATGACAAACAACTTACGGACACCGATATGGATCAATGGCTTAACAAAAATTCATAACTACTGTGTTAATAATTATTGACACTAATGTGCTATTAGTCTCTGTTTCTTCACGATCAAAATATCATTGGCTTTACCGGCTTATTCTCGATAAAAAGATAAACATTGCTTACAGCAATGAAATCCTCATTGAATATGAAGAACAGTTGGCCAAGCATTAGCACCCTGATGTGGCGATTAATGTAATACGATCTCTGACTGAACTTTCAACTGCCTTCCTTTCTGTGGTTTATTACAATCTTCAGCTGATCACTGCTGATGAAGATGACAATAAATTTGTTGACTGCGCTTTTGCGGCCAATGCAGATTTTATCATTACTAACGATAGTCATTTTAATATTCTCAAACAGATAGCATTTCCGTCGATCCCAATCTTACGCATAGATGAGTTTAAGCGATTATTAGAAACCAATAAAATTATCTGAGTTAGAAACATCCATCAGTTAACTGTAATATTATCTTAATTATTTTAATTCGATATTTCCCCTTTAGGGGGTTAGGGGGTTTTTAACTACTTTTGTATCATGATTGAATTGCCGGTAGTTCCCGCAAACCAAACACAACGCAAACCCGACTGGCTGAGAGTAAAGCTCCCGGTTGGAAAAGAGTATGCGCATGTACGTGGTTTGGTAGATACGCACAAACTCCACACTATTTGCGAAAGCGGCAATTGCCCCAACATGGGCGAGTGCTGGGGGGCCGGCACTGCTACCTTTATGATACTGGGCAACATCTGCACACGCTCCTGTTCATTCTGTGCGGTAGCGACAGGTCGTCCACTGGCTGTTGACATGGATGAACCTAACCGTGTGGCTAATTCGGTAAAACTGATGCAGGTAAAGCATTGCGTTATTACTTCGGTTGACCGTGATGACCTGAAAGATGGGGGTTCTATTATCTGGGCCGAAACCATCAATGCTATCCGCAGGGAAAGCCCTGAAACTACCTTAGAAACTTTATTGCCCGATTTCAGGGGAGTATGGGAAAATCTGGAAAGAGTGCTTGCCGTACGCCCCGAGGTGGTATCGCATAACCTCGAAACAGTAAGGCGCTTAACCCGTGAAGTCCGCATACAAGCAAAATACGACCGCAGCCTTGAATGTTTAAAACATATTTCGCAGGCAGGTCTTCGCACCAAATCAGGTATCATGCTGGGTCTTGGCGAGACGGAAGAAGATGTGCTGGAAGCAATGAATGACTTATTACAGGCCGGTGTTCAGATACTCACCCTTGGTCAATATTTACAGCCGACAAAAAGCCATCACCCGGTTATCGACTGGATTCACCCCGATCAATTTGCCCGGTACAAACAATTAGGTATAGATATGGGTTTCAGATATGTGGAAAGCGGACCACTGGTGCGCTCATCCTACCATGCAGAGAAACATCTGTTTGAAATCTGAGTAATCATTTATATCTTCATACCTGTTGAGCAAGAAGCGAAAAATATCCCTGTCAGAAGAAGAGCTTGTGCTTGCTCTGCGCCGTCGTGAGAAAATTGCGGTAGAAGCCTTATATGATATGTATTCCGGTTCTTTATTTGGGGTAATTTCACGGATTATTAATGACGCTGCCGTTGCTGAAGATGTTTTGCAGGACACTTTTGTAAAGATATGGTATTCATTTTCAAGCTATAGTACCGAAAAAGGCAGATTATTTACCTGGATGGTCAATATAGCCCGCAACCTGGCCATTGATAAAATTCGTTCCAAAGACTTTAAGAACCAGGGCAAAAACCAGGAGCTTGAAAATAACGTAACTTTTATCGACGAACAAAGGAACACGGTTTACAAACCTGAGCTACTTGGTATCAAAGAACTGGTAGAGAACCTTAAACCCGAGCAAAAGTCGATTCTTGACCTGGTATATTTTAAGGGTTACACCCATGTGGAAGCCGCTGATAAACTTGGCGTGCCTTTGGGTACCATAAAAACACGGTTAAGAATGGCAATAATACAGTTGAGAAAACATTTTAATTGAAATTGGAAGATATTAAAGCATATATCGAATCAGGCATACTGGAACTTTACGTTTTAGGGGATGTGACGGCAGAAGAGCGGGCTGAAGTGGAGGCTATGGCCTTAAAGCACTCTGCAATAAAGGCCGAACTGATTGAGATAGAACGTTCATTAGAGTTATATGCTGAAGAAAATGCTGTTGAACCCACAGAAAACCTGCGCGACAGGGTATTGAATAGCTTAGTTACCAACTTAGGGGACGACCGCACCTTCCCGTCACGTAAAGTTGAGGTAGAGAATAACATTATACCGATCACAGGGGTACGATCAGGTAATTTTTATAAATATGCTTTCGCAGCCTGCCTCGCATTATTGATAATAAGCGTAGCGGCATTGATCAGCGTTTACAATAAATTACAACAATCCAATACCTTATTGGTATCTCTGCAAAATCAAAATCAGCATTTTGCAAACAGGGTAAACCTGATGGACCGCGAATTAAGTATCTTCCACGATCCATCCTTTAAATTACTGAAGCTGCAGGGAACCCCCAAATCACCGTCATCAACTATTACTGTTGCATGGAGCCCGGCAAAAAAGAAAGTGATGATCGATATGGCCAACGCTAATATGCCGGTAAATGATAAAGATCATCAGTATCAGTTATGGGCGCTTGTAGGCGGTAAACCTGTCGATCTGGGTGTTTTTGATGCTGACACCACATCAAAGGATATGAAAGAGATGAAATCCATCGCTTCTGCCGATGCTTTTGCTGTTACACTTGAACAACGCGGCGGCAGTCCTACTCCTACGATGGATCAGATGGTAGTACTCGGAAAATTCTAATCAGAACATAAAAAATTCATTTTCCTGACTTGTTCGTATGCATTATGCCACAGAAATGTTAATTAATGTTAAAAACAAAAATATAAGATACGAAGTTGTAACAATTAGCGTATTAGTTGTGTCTTTAAACTAAACACAATTATCGAGTATTTCGTTCTTTATAAGATCAGTTAATATATTAATTAAAAATGCGGTTGGATAATACTACAGCCGCTTTTTTTATGCCATTAATTTTGCCATGGTAACAGGCATCTGCAAAACAAGGCGGCCCGGCAAAACTACATGCATCCGGTTTGGCAGCGCCAGCTCATCCCCGGCTTTCCCGTGAATATAATTACCGATAATACAGGCATCTTCTGAAGAATATTTTTGTGCAAGCAAGGCAGCCAGTATACCCGTTGAAACGTCACCCATACCACCGCTGGCCATAGCTGCATTGCTGGTGGAGTTAAAGTAAAGCTTTCCATCAGGAGTAACCGAAATAGTGTAATCATTTTTAAGAACAATGTATACCTTGTGTTCCTTTGCCTTTACTATCGCGGTTTGCAGGCGCTGCCACCAGTCTTGGTGCTCCCCGAACAAGCGGTCAAATTCTTTAACATGCGGCGTTAGGATACTGTCCGGCGGAATGTGTTTCCACAATCCTTTATGCGTTGCCAATAAATTGAGTGCATCTGCATCTATCACCACCGGTTTATCATAATGCTTTAACAAGCTGGTCAATAATGCCAGGGCATCTTTATCCTTACCCAAACCCGGCCCAACTGCCACGACAGCAAATTTTTTCCATTCAATTTCGGGCTGCTCTGCCCCTTTGCGCACAATGGCCATAATTTCGGGGTGATAACTATTCAATGCAGTAAGTCCGCTTTGCGGCACACAGGCAGTGGTTAATCCTGCTCCCGCATAAGCACAAGCTGATGAACATAACAAAGCGGCGCCCATTGTTTCAGCTTGGCCCGCAATAACCAATGCATGCCCATAGGTGCCTTTATTGCTAAACCGGTGGCGCGGCTTCAGTTTACTCCTGATGTCTTTCTCCTCCACCAATTGATAAGGTGAGTTTAAAGAACGGATAAAATCCTCGTTAATACCAATATTAACCACTTCCCAGCACTTAATATATGGAGCGGACTCCGGCAGTAAAAAATTGATCTTGGGCTGCTGAAAAGTGATCACCAGGTCGGCTTTTAAAACCGGTGCATCGGGATCAGTTTCTCCCTCACTAAAAAAACCCGTGGGCACATCAACCGCAACTACTGTTTTATGCAGATCATTCAAATAATTTACCAGTCGCGCATAATCTCCGGTGAGCGGTTTGTTCAGCCCTGTACCTAATAAAGCATCGATGAGGATGGTGCCGTTCTCTTCAGGCAAATCTTCTCCCGGTTTGATTTCCTGTATAGTAATACCTGATGGAATCAGCCTGTGCAGGTTAGTATTAAAATCATCCGACGATTTAGAAGAGAAGCTGGCTATTTTAACATTTACCTTTTCGTAATCATGTACCTTCAGCATCCTGGCAATCGCCAGGCCATCGCCACCATTATTACCCGTTCCGCAATAAACAGCAATACTTTGTTTCTTATCAGGGAAATGATTGATAAACCAGCTTAAAAATGCTTTGCCTGCCCTCTCCATCAGGTCGATGGAAGAAATGGGCTCATGTGCTATGGTGTAAGCATCAGCTTCGCGGATTTGGGAGGAGATCAATAAAGGCAGCATAGTTCATAAAGTTAGGAATTATGCGTTTTGTTTGAGAAGTAAAAGCATTTTAGATAACAATAGTTATTTAATCTATTACTGTTCCCGATCTACTCAAAAAATAACTTCCTTAACCTTGCTAATTAATTTCTCAAACGCATCTGACTTTAAAGTTGAGCCTGTTCTTGTAATGATATCTTCAGGATAAAATTGCTGGATCATATGACAAACCGCATAGGCTGACCTGTTATTTCTCGGCGAATTGATCATCCCTGCGGTAATTTCTATGGTAAATTCAGGAAATAAGTTTTTAGTAGAAAGAAGTATAGCATAGAAAAAGCCTTCTGCTTCAAAAATATCATCTTTTGAAATTACCACTGCCGGATGTGGCTCTGGTTTATTACCAGTGTAGAAAGCGATCTCAACAATATCGCGTTGCCTGACAATCATAGATACTTAAGCAAAGTACTGCGATTTGCCTTAGCCTGGTTAGAGAAATGCTTCTGATAATCCTCTTTAGTTAATTTATCCAACTTAGATAATCTGGACTGACGCACTTTTACGCCCAGTTTCTTTAATTGAGCAATCACTTCAGCAGTATGATTATCAGGAATATCAATGGTGATCGTTGTCATTTTAATTTTTATCAGGATGCATATATACAAATATACTATCAATCCTATTACAATCCCATTTCCTTCTTTAAAAACTGTCCCGTAAAACTGTCCTTCACCTTGCACAAACCTTCAGGCGTTCCGCCGAACAATATCTTACCGCCTCCAGATCCACCTTCAGGCCCTAGGTCGATCACATGATCAACTACCTTGATCACATCCAGATTATGTTCAATTACTAATACAGTATTGCCTTTATCAACCAATTGGTTTAGTACGCCGAGCAATACATTGATATCTTCAAAGTGTAAACCGGTGGTAGGTTCATCCAGTATATAAAAGGTGTTGCCGGTATCTTTTTTTGAAAGTTCTGTAGCCAGTTTTACACGCTGTGCTTCGCCGCCTGATAGGGTGGTTGATGCCTGACCTAAAGTAATATAACCCAAGCCTACATCAAACAGCGTTTTTATTTTCCGATGGATAGATGGTATATGCTCAAAAAAGTCGCAGGCAGTTTCAATGCTCATATCCAAAACATCACTGATGGATTTGCCGCGATAGCGCACTTCCAGGGTCTCCCTGTTATATCTTCTGCCGCCGCATTCCTCGCATGGAACCTGCACATCCGGCAAAAAGTTCATCTCGATCACCTTCATCCCCGCACCCTGGCAGGTTTCGCAACGGCCACCTTTAACATTGAAAGAAAAACGGCCGGGCTTGTAACCCCTGATCTTTGATTCCGGCAACTGCACATACAAATTACGGATGTCTGAAAACACGCCTGTGTAAGTAGCAGGATTTGAGCGTGGGGTACGACCGATAGGCGCCTGGTCAATTTCTATCACCTTATCCACATTATCCATCCCCTCAATCTTTTCATACGGGAGCGGGTGCTTTTTCGCCCTGAAAAAATGATGGTTCAGGATCGGGTATAAGGTCTCTGTGATCAGGCTCGATTTACCGCTGCCCGATACTCCTGTTATTCCTATCAATTTCCCTAAAGGAAAATCGACCGATACTTTCTTTAGGTTGTGACCCGTAGCTTTTTTCAGCGACAATACTTTACCGTTTCCTGCGCGCCGTTTCTTTGGGATGGCAATGCTCTTTTCACCATTCAGATAAGAAGTGGTTAAAGTATGGGCAGACATTAATTCCTGCGGTGTCCCCTGCGCTACGATCTCGCCGCCATGTACCCCTGCAGCCGGACCCATATCGATCACATGGTCTGCTTCCAGTATCATATCCTTATCATGCTCTACTACCAGCACGGTATTGCCCAGGTCGCGCAGATTTTTCAATGCTTTTATCAACCGCTCATTATCCCTTTGATGCAAACCGATACTCGGCTCATCCAGAATATACATCACATTCATCAGCTGCGACCCGATCTGCGTGGCCAGCCTGATGCGCTGCGCCTCACCACCGGATAAAGTACGGGCAGTACGGTCAAGTGTCAGGTAGCTCAACCCCACATCCAGCAGAAACACAATACGTGCTCTTATCTCTTTTAATATTTCGCGGGCTATGGTGTTCTGTCGTTCGTTCAGCCTGTCTTCCAGGTTGGTGAACCATTCCTGCAGGGTGCGGACATCCATACAGGCCAGCTCAAAAATATTTTTGTGGTCGATCTTAAAATGAAGCGATTCTTTCTTCAGCCTCGCACCATCACAAACAGGGCATGTTTTTAGAACACGATAGTTCTCCATGTCGTCCATATCCTCTTCGCTCCGGCGTTCCTGTTGCTCTTCCAGCATCCGAATGATACCATCAAAACTGATCTGATAACTCTGTACGTTCCACTTATTGTATTCAACCGCTACCGTGATCATCTCGTGCGAACCGTTCAGGATAATATCCAAAGTTTCCTTTGGCAGTTTTTCTATCGGTGTCGACAGTGAAAAATCATATTTTTTGGCCAATGCCTTCAGCACCTGGAATATCCAGGTCTCCCGGTATTCGCCCAGCGGGGCCAGGCCGCCGTTCAGTATGCTCAGCTTTGGATTGGGAATAACCGAATGCTCATCTATCTCGAAAATATAGCCCAGGCCATCACATTTCTCGCAGGCGCCGTAAGGTGAGTTAAACGAAAATGTATTGGGCTGCGGCTCATCGTAAGAAATACCCGAAACCGGGTCCATCAGGTACTTGCTGTAATAAAATACATTATTATCCTTATCCGCTATCCTGATAATGCCCTTAGCTATTTTTAGGGCAGCTTGTATAGAGGTATGCAGGCGCTTGCTGTCTTTTTCATTCACCACCAGGCGGTCAACCACAATATCAATATCATGTATCTTATACCGGTCTACCTGCATCTTCGGCTCCACGTCGGCTATAGCGCCATCTATCCAAACTTTCAGGTAACCCTGTTTGCGTATTTGCTCAAACAATTCACGGTAATGCCCTTTACGCCCTTTTACCACCGGGGCCAGGATGTTCACCGGCTGACCGTCGAACTTTTCAAAAATGGTTTTCAGTATCTGGTCTTCAGACATGCGCTCCATCTTTTCGCCTGTTACGTAAGAGTAAGCTTCCCCCGCACGTGCAAACAGCAAACGCATAAAATCATATATCTCGGTAATGGTACCTACGGTAGAGCGCGGGTTTTTGCTGGTTGTTTTCTGTTCAATGGCGATCACCGGGCTCAAACCTGAAACCTTATCCACATCCGGGCGTTCCATACCACCCATAAACTGGCGCGAATAGGCAGAAAATGTTTCCATATACCGGCGCTGCCCTTCGGCATAAATAGTATCAAACGCCAGTGAGGACTTACCGCTGCCGCTTAAGCCTGTAACCACTACCAGCTTGTTGCGCGGAAAAGAAACATCAATATTTTTTAAATTATGTACCCGGGCTCCGTATACTTCAACTTCACTTTGCTCGCCCAGGTCTACAGGTTTTGTAATCATATATTAATTCAACTGATTGAATTGCGGTCCGTTTTAAAGTTTGCTAATTTAGTTAGTATTTTTTAAACGGAGTGTCAATTTTTAAATAACTAAAAATTATTATTAAAAGTTTACTGCTCAGGCAAATTACCTATTGTGCAGGTTCGTTCTTTGGAGGTGCAAAGATACACAAAAAAAGGCCGCCCTGCTACCAGCAGAACGGCCTTAATAGTGCTCCGTAAATTGACGTCTTTTTTAATTAAAAGCCATCAGGTCTGCCGGCGGCAAACTAAAATTATATATGTTTTTATAACCGTACAATTGCGGTTGTTCTATCACTTGTTTCATCGCTATGATCCGGTAGATATAAACACCGGTTTCAGGGTTAAAGTGCATACGGAAATAATTATCCTCACTTTGTGCCTTTATCGCTTTTGCCATTTTTATCTCACCAATGTTATATGCAGCGGCAGCAAGCGTCCAGCTGTTAAATTGTGCATATAATTCTTTCAGGTATTTGCAGGCAGCCACTGTCGACCGGCGTACACTGTAGCGGTCATCGCGGCCTTTGCCAACCTTTAAGCCGTAAGTGCGGGCGGTGCCTGGCATAAACTGCCACCAGCCGGCTGCACCACGTTTTGATACACCAGATTTAAGGCCGGCTTCAACCAGCGGCATATATTTAAAATCTTCTGGTATACCATAAAGTTTCAGAATGGGTACAATAATAGGGAAGATCTTTACTGCTTCCTCCTGTAAAATGTTAGACTGTATATGATTATAGCTTGTTTTTACTAATGATTTTTTCAGTTTGCGTGATATCCTAAGGTCATGGACCGGTATTGCTTCATCAGCAAAACTGAAGTCACTTGAAACATCATTTTTGGGGTAAATAAACTTATAATCCGCCGTGCTTTTTGCCACCTTTTTGGTGTCAGTTTTAGCATCAATAAAAAGCCCGGAAATGAACAACGTCACCAAGATTACGGAGCACGTAATTAAGTGTTTTTTAATCATTTCGTTTTGGAAGTTAAATTAAACATCAGGTAGATGAACTGCAAATGTACCATATATAAATCACATTATCAAACACTTAACTTTCCACACTTGTTTGCAGGGAATGCGAAAAACTTTTAAAAACAGCTTTGAGGGTACTTTAAACCATGTTTTTGAACCGTTTTAAAAAGTTGATAGAACCAACAAAAAACACTAACTTTGACCCTCTCTCAGAGATAGCGCAAAGCAAAAAATTATGGTATTTAAAAGACCAGGGAACAGTCGTGATGACAAGTCCAACCGATCATCCAAAGGTGATGACAAGTCCAAAAAAACGGGATCTGCCCGTTCTAACAAACCCTCAAATTCAGGCCCCGAAAAATCTGGCAGCAGGCTTAAAAGGAATCATTATAGTGACGACGCGGCAAAGGCAGAAAAAAGCTCACCTTCTGTAAGGAAGCGCAAGCCTTATTCAGGTCGGCCGGATTCAGCAGAAGGCTCTTCACCACGCTCATCAGGCGCGCGTGCGCCATATCGCAGTAAATCAAATGCTGACGAGCGGCCAAAAAGAACCCCGGATAGCTATCGGGGCGGCGGTGAATCATCAGGTGAAAAGAAAAGTTTTAAGCCGAGAAGCACACCCTATTCCGGCAGACCAACTTCAGATGACAGGCCAAAAAGAAGCTTTAGCGGCGAATCATCAGGTGAAAAGAAAAGTTTTAAACCCAGAAGCACACCCTATTCCGGCAGACCGACTTCGGATGACAGGCCCAAAAGAAGCTCCGATAGCTATCGGGGTGGCACTAAATCAACAGGCGAGCGGAAGTTTTCGGACAAACCCCGCAGATCATCAGAATCAGGCGGATTTAAAAAACGTGGCGACAATCCTGATTACAAGCCATTCCGCAAATCAGAAAACTCATCATACAACAAGCCTAAAACTGCACGCAACCCGGATGATAAACCAGAAATGCGCAGCAGGAAAAAGTCAGCAGCCGATGACGGGCTGATCAGGCTGAACCGTTATATTTCAAATGCGGGTATCTGCTCGCGCCGCAAGGCTGACGAGCTGATCAGCGCAGGTGTGATATCGGTTAATGGCGAAGTGATCTCCGAATTAGGGCACAAAATTGACCCCATGAAAGATGCTGTCCGCTACAACGGCGAACTGCTGAAAAGGGAGAAAATGGTGTATGTGCTGCTGAACAAACCAAAAGACTATATTACCACTACCGATGATCCGCAGGAACGCCGTACGGTAATGCAGCTGGTAGACAAAGCAAGTAAAGAACGCATTTATCCGATAGGCCGTCTTGACCGCAACACCACCGGATTGTTATTAATGACCAACGATGGTGATCTGGCCGACAAGCTGTCGCACCCAAAAAATAATATTGTAAAGCTTTACCATGTGGAGCTGAGTAAAAGCTTAACACAAGGCGACCTGAATAAAATATCCTTCGGTCTTGAGCTGGAAGATGGCTTGATAAAACCGGATTCTGTTGCCTACGTGCAGGGCGGAACTAAAAGAGAAGTAGGCATCCAGATACATAGCGGCAAAAACCGCATTGTACGCCGCATATTTGAGCATTTGGGTTACGAGGTAGTAAAGCTGGACAGAGCGGTATATGCCAACCTGACTAAAAAAGACCTGCCCCGCGGACGCTGGCGTTACCTTGACGAAAAAGAAGTGATCCAGTTAAAACATCTGATATAAGGAGATATCTTTGGGTAAATTCATGCTTTTTATAACATTCTTATAAAATATGATCTACAACCAATTTGAGCCGCACCGGGCATTGTCGCCCTACATTGATGCCTATTGGGTAGCAACGGGCGATAGTGCAGGCTTAAAAAGGGAGAAAATATTGCCCGATGGTTGTATCGATATTATTCTGAACCTGGGCGAAGATTGTCCAACCACCGATAAAGATCTTTTTTTTTGAAAGCGGCAAGGCTTATCTGGTGGGAACCATGACCCGGTTTAAGGAAAGCTTTATGCAAACGGGTACAAAACTTTTAGGCATCCGGTTTAAGCCGGCTGCATTTAACGTTTTTTACGATTACCCGTCCTTGTACAAGTTAGCCGACCAAACCGTCGCATTTGAAGAAAAATTCTCACCTGATATAGAAAGTACGGCTAAGTATTTCACCGCCTACCTTGATCATTTCTTTTTAAAAAACCTTTCCACACCCAAACGCTCCATTTTCCCGATAGTAAATGATATACAGAACCTTAATGGCCGGCTAAACGTTGGCGCATTGGCTCAAAAACATTTTACTACAGTAAGGCAACTGGAGCGAAGTTTCGACAGCCAGATGGGAATCAGCCCTAAGGAATACATCAATTTAGTACGTTACCAATATACCCTGCAAAAGATCAGGAACAATACAGACAATAAAAGCTTCCTGGAAATTGCCTTTGAATGCGGTTACTATGATCACTCGCACCTCACCAACGAGATAAAAAGATATACAGGCGTGGCTCCCGCGTCGTTATAATTTTGTCGTTTTTTTCCAAAGTGCCTCCCTGGCCACCGGGATATATTTGCAGGGTAAAACAACAAACAGCAAAACTTATGGGCCAGATACATAACGCATTTTTGGTATACTATTAACCGGGCTGCTTTTAATATTACTCATCTCATCGGCTTATGCTCAAAGTACAGCTGGCAATATTCAACCAAATTCAAAAACAAATCATGTTATGGAACAGCGATTAAATTTTGTGACGATCGGCGCAAAAGACCTTATCAAACTTAAAAAATTTTATATCGAAAAATTTAACTGGGTGCCTTTAAAGGATGATCCCGAGATCGTTTTCTTTAAAATGAACGGACTCATATTCAGCCTGTTTCCGGCACACGAGCTGGCTGAAGACGCTACGGTACCATCAGAAGGTTCTGGCTTTAAAGGCTTTACACTGGCAATAAATTACAGGTCAGAAGCAGAAGTTAACGAGGTATTTAAAACACTTGGCAGCAAAGGCGTGCAGATTGTAAAGCCACCGCAAAAAGCTGTGTGGGGTGGTTATAGCGGATACGTGGCCGACATTGAGGGTAATCTTTGGGAAATTGCGTATAATCCTTTTTTAGAGATGGATACCGCAGGTAATATTTTAACTCATCAATGATCTTTTATAGCCAAAAGCGAAAAGTCCAAAGCCGAAAGCTTATTTAATAGCAGAAAGCTTTGGACTTTTCGCTTTTAGCCTTTAGCTTTGGAAACAACCAATCCTGAAAAATGAAAAGATTCCTTCTTATTGTCATGCTGGTATTTCCTGTGCTTACCTATGCACAGAAAAAAGCGCCATCAACTTATGATCTCTTAATAGGTACTTATACCAAAGGCACCAGCAAAGGCATTTTGGTTTACCGTTTTTATGTTGAAACCGGCCGGCTGGCTTTTTTGAGCGAGATAGATGGCGTCAGCAATCCTTCTTACCTGTGTGTTTCAAAGGATAATCATTTTGTTTATTCGGTAAACGAGGATGGCAAAGATGGCGGGGTGAGTTCATTCACCTTTCAGCCTAACGATGGAAAGATGACCTTCCTGAACAAACAAACATCCGCAGGGGCTGATCCATGTTATATTTCGGTTGATGACGCCCGCAAAAATGTTTTTGTGGCCAATTATTCAAGCGGTAGCCTGGCCGTATTACCGGTAAACAAGGATGGTTCGCTGATGCCGCCGTCACAAGTGATACAGGATAAGGGCAAAGGGCCGGATACCAGTCGCCAGGAAGGCCCGCATGTGCATACCGCCTACTTCTCGCCGGGCGAGAAATACCTGTTATATACCGACCTGGGATTAGACAAGTTAAATATCATGCGTTACCACGCCTCGAAACCACAGCCTTTAAGCCCGGCCGATCCTGCCTTTGTTAATACCGCACCCGGCAGTGGGCCCCGTCATGTAGTTTTCTCGAATGATAAAAAATACTTATACCTGCTGCACGAAATGGGCAGCGATATCAATGTGTACAGTTTTAACGGGGGCAATCCCAAATTACTCCAAACCGTAAAGATGCTGTCCGATAAATTTAAAGGAACAAACGGCGCAGCTGCAGTACACATTACGCCAAACGGCAAATACCTGTATGCTACAGACCGTTTGGATGCCAGCAATATATTATGCTATTCCATTAATTCTGAAACGGGCCAGCTGACCTTTGTTCAGAAACAGTCTACTTTTGGAAAAAACCCGCGCGATTTTGCGATAGATCCTTCCGGCACGTTCCTTTTAGCTGCCAACCAGGACAGCGATAATATCATCGTATTCAGGATTAACCAGGAGACAGGCAGATTACTGGCAACCAATAACCGCCTTAAGATAGGCAACCCGGTTTGCTTGAAATTTACACCAGCGGAATAAGCTGAAAGACTAAAGCGAAAAGCTGAAAGCCTTTGCCTTGTTGCAAATAGCTTTCAGCTTTTTTATTAATAAAATTATTGGTTTATTTTTATGGTCAGCTACTCTTAGTAAGACAGCAAAATGAAAATAAAAGCAATAGGTATCATAGAAATAGTTTTATTCTTATCCTTTGAATCAGTGTATTTTCTACAAAACAGGAATGTTACAAATTGTGGTTGGACGTTGTTAATACTATATATTCTCTTAGGATCTTTATATTTCCCACTCGGCTTCTATACCCTTTATTCTACCAAATTTGACCGCTTATATTCCAGTTTATTTGGCATATTGTTTAGTGGAAGTATTACAGGTATATTTTTTGCATTAATAAATTATGATTTGTCAGTACTTCTATTAATGCT
>JBEHXM010000101.1:0-20250 GCA_048498695.1 Bacteroidota bacterium | reverse complement strand
CACATACACCGAATGCTCTACCGTGTAACGGTAACATGGCCATACCCTGAAATGCCCATAAGTACTGAAGCCTGTTACCCGGCCTTCTTCCTCGGCTACAAAAACAGGAAATCCATTACTGATACGTTCGTTATACCAGGTCAGCCGCATCTCATAAGTGTGCGGATGTTCGCTGTAAACTGCTGTGGTGTTTATAATAGCATGGTTGTAAATATCAAGGATGCCATGAAGATCATCTCGTGTAGCAGTACGGATGTTTATTTTGGGGGTGGACATCAATAGTTTTAAATCAAATCCAAAAGTACAAAGTAAAATTTAATAAAGACAAAAGGCCTCCTATAACAAGAGGCCTTTGTAATTTATTACGTAAAAACTCCGAAATCGGAAATTCGAAATTCGAAATCCTTTATTATTTTCCTGATGGAGGTGCAGGCGGAGGTGGTGGGTTGCCGCCCGCAGGTGGGCCTCCCGGACCGTGTTGCCTTTCAGGAACCTTTATTTCAGGGTGTTCATGTCCGCGGTGGCAGGTGTAGCAGTTCACGCTGCTTTCCATTACCATCCCTAATGAATCTTTTTCAGCTTTAAAAAATTTCTTATTGATCTTGGCTGTCATCTGGAACATATGACGCGCAATGGTCTTTTCCGGCTTGGCATCGCTGGGGAAATCCATTTTGTTGGTTTGCTCGTTACGTGCATGACAAAAATTGCAATGCACACCTAACGAGGTCGCCCACATCTCCATAGTCTTGTCAAGGTCGTGGTGCGAAATGTTTTTTGGGAGTACTTTCAGGTTAACGGCCTTTGGCGGTGGTCCCTGTTGCGGCTGTTGGGGTAACGAGGCGGCTATACCTAACGCCATTACGCCAAACAGGCCTGCTGTTATGGTTAATTTTTTGCTGATCATCATAAGGAAAAATTGAAGAACCTAAGTTAGTAATTACATTACATAAAAATGACAATGTAATTAAAAAAATACGGTTAAACATTTAATTTGTTTTCAACACCCGTAAATTTTTCACTTATTTCCCATAAACGGTTCCGGGCAGCCACATTATCGGCGTTGGGTGCAGTTTTGGCAACCTTGCATTTTTTAAAATAAAGGCCGTTCTGTTTATCCAGTTTTGGCTGAGTAGTCAGGTAGATGATCGTTTCGGCGCCCTGCTTAGCCGATATCATAAAAGGTTTCATCAGCCAGGTGAGCAATTTTAAAAATCCTGTAGTATTATTCCATATTGCGGTTTTAACTACTCCCGGATGCAATGCAAAAGCGGTGATACCTGTTTGCCGGTACTTTTCTGCAAGCGACCTGGTAAAATAGATATTAAACAGTTTAGTGATCCCATAAGCTTTAAACCCTGTATATGACCGCTCCATTTTCAGGTCATCAAAATCCGGTCTGGCCGACCGGTGTGCTTCCGAAGCCACATTGATAATGCGTGCATGTCCTTTTTGCAGCAGCGGCATCAGGCTTTCGGTCAGCAAAAAAGGCCCCAGGTGGTTTACCGCAAACGTCATCTCGAAACCATCCCTGCTGAATTCCCGCACAGGGAAAGCACTGCCCGCATTATTGATGAGCACATTGATATTAAAAAGCTTCTTTTTCATCTCTTCGGCAGCCTCGCGTACACTTTGCAGATCAGCCATATCGCACCTGATGACATGAATAGCCTGATTACCTGTTTTTGCTGCCAGCTCCTTCCGCAGCTCCTCTCCTTTTTCCATGTTCCTTACCAATAGGTAAAGGGCATGATCTTTTTTAGCAAGTGCCAGCGCTGTTTCTTTTCCGATACCAGATGTAGGCCCTGTAATAACTGTAGTTTTGATAGACATGATGTTGATAGATTTATCAATAGTACAAGATAAATGCGATACTTGTAAACAGCTTTGATTTATACTATTAGAAAGGCGGACATATTGTTCACAGCGCCTATCACAGTCATCAAACCAATAGCTAAAAAATAATATAACATTTAAATAGGATCTGTATACAAAACCAATGTTGATCCAGATTCAATAGCCTGGTCGTAGTATTCCTTATTCTGACTAGTTTTTATTTTATCTGAACTTACCTTACCAGCTTTAGAAAATTCGATTTCATCTAATCCAAGATTAGCAATAATTTTTTCTGCTTTAATCTGATTGAATTCTGAATTTTCACCCTCTTTTAAATAGAATAGAAATGCATGCCTTTCGCCGACTGGGTATTTATATTGTGATCTTTTTGTAATACAAGCCGTCCCCATGTATATGTGTACTTCATAAATCATTAACAAATATAATTATTGGTAATACAATAGATTAAACTTCAATATAACAATATTAAGTGTTAGAATTGATCCATTCATGCCCACTTCTTAAACCCTCTTTGCACAGCAGAGAAGGTAGACAAGCGAAACGATGCCGGGATGAATAAATAATAAAATGTTAAAAAATGTAAAATAATTTGCATCATTACGAAATGTTCGTAGATTTACGAAACAATCGTAATAAACATGGAGAAATTAACCAAACAGGAAGAAGAAGCAATGCAGGCCGTATGGCAGTGCGGCTCAGGATCGGTCAAAGATTTCCTCGACCAGATAGCAGAACCAAAGCCGCCTTATACTACCCTGGCTTCCACCATAAAAAACCTGGAGCGCAAGGATTTTCTGAAAAGCGAAAAGATCGGTAACACCTATCGCTATGTACCCGCCATTAAAGAGGAGGAATATAAAAAGCGCTTTATGAATGGTTTTGTAAGCGACTATTTTGAAAACTCCTACAAAGACCTGGTTACCTTTTTCGCCAACGAAAAAAAGATCAGCGCCAGCGACCTGAAAGAGATCATTAACCTGATTGAAAACCCTAAAAAATAATCACCATGCCAGCATTGTTCTTATTTCTGTTCAAGGTAAATATAGCATTGGTATTATTTTGCCTCGGCTATTACCTGGTGCTCAGGCACCTTACTTTTTATACCCTCAACCGGGTGTACCTGGTGGCTGCCATCCTGTTTTCGACCATCTATCCAAATATCAACCTGTCCGGTTTCGCGCAACGTCATCAGCAGCTGACCGGACCGGTACAAAACGCAATCCTCAACTGGAAAACGCCTGCCGAAAACCTGGTAAAACCCCTGTACCAACCTGATTACTGGCAGTGGGTCGGGCTGATCTTTTGGGCGGGTGTGGCACTTTTTGCAGCGCGGTTGCTGATGCAGTTGTTTTCATTGTACCGATTATACCGTCAATCCAAACCCGGTCAGGTACACAACCATGATGTCCGGCTGATCCCAAGCGATATCGGCCCCTTCTCCTTTTGGCGCAGTATTTATATCAATCCTGCCAAACTCTCTCCGGCCGAACTCAAAAGCGTACTGGAGCATGAGCAGGTGCACGTAAACGAATGGCACACGCTGGATATTTTATTAGCCGAGCTCAGCACCATCTTCTACTGGTTTAACCCCGGTGTATGGCTGATGAAAAAGGCCGTTCGTGAAAATATTGAATTCATCACCGACCGCAAAATACTGCGCAAGGGCATGGATAGTAAAGAATATCAATATAGCCTGGTAAGTATCAGCCTGGCTACTACACCCAATACCATTGTAAATCACTTTAATATGTCAACCATTAAAAAACGCATCATCATGATGAACACAAAAAGGTCTTCGGGATATACCCTCACACGCTACGTATTTTTAGTACCCGCGGTTATTGCTTTACTGCTGGTTTTCAGCCTTTCCAAAGCCGAGATATCCAAAAAAGGAATGCACAGCATTAAATCTTTGGCAAATAATATCATTACCAGTGCTTCGCTGACAAATACCCATCCTCCTATCGCCGTAACGAAGGAAAACGTTACAAAACATACCGCTCCAAAAATGCCTGTTAAGGCAGCTGACACCATTTATTCCGGCCAATCAAAAACAGGCAGAAAATCTTTCATGGTGGTCACCAGCGGACACGACAAGGATTCGACCACCTTTCTTATCAACGGTGTATCGTCAACCCTGGAACAAGTAAAAGCGCTTGACCCGGAAAATGTAAAAAGTGTCGACATGATGTCGGCAAACAATGCCAAAGAATTTTACCATGGCAACGACCAACTGAAACCGCATGTCTTATTCGTTACCACGGAAGACTCAGAAACAGGCAAAGAGATCAAAAGGAATATCGACAAGTCTTTCAGGTCAGGTGATCTGGCCAGGGCACATAATATGGCTTATACTGTCAGCGGGACTTCCAGCGATATAGCCCCGGTCGTTGCTGAAGGTTCCGGCAGCTCTTATTCATTCAGTTCTTCTTCAAGCTCATCGGATACTGCGCCTGTTGTTGTATCAGGCAGCAACAATGTAAATGCCGATGTAACGGTTTCAACCGATATTAACGGAAATGTGCACATGGATAAAATAAATAAGGTATACGTTACCACAACTCCTAAAGCCATAGCCTATGTTAAAGTTGACAAGGTTGTGCCGGAGGTATATGCCTATAATATAACCGGTGACGACACCGGCAACAGAAAAAACCATGTTTACGTTGCCAGCCGCGATAATGACGAGACCATCATTAATGATATGGCCAACAAGCTGATCATCGTAGATGGAAAGGAAGCTAAAAAGATTGATTACATCAACCCTCGTGATATCAAATCAATAAACGTTCTGAACAGCAAATCCGCAACTTCAGCTTATGGTAGTAAAGGTAAGAACGGTGCTATTGTGATAACAACTAAAAAGAAGGCTTTTTAGTTGATTGAGTTAGACTAAGTTGAATAAGTTGATTGAGTTTTAGCTACTCAATCAATACTTAGATCAGTTAATAGTTAATCCTTTAACCCGCTTCGGCGGGTTTTTTGTTTTAATAACTTATTCAACTTAATCTAACCTAATCAACTCAATCAACCGACAGACTAACTCGCCTCCGCCAGCTGCTCATTTTCTAAAAGCGCTATCAAAGCCTTCTCTGCCAGGTTCAATTCAGCGGCATTCACATCCTTATCCTCGTCCAGTTTTTTGATGTATTTAAATATGGTGCCCTCCTCGTAGCTTTTGATCACCGTGGGGTGCACGTAATACTTTTTGCAAACCGTACGGGTATTGCCGAGGTTTACGGCCACCTCATCAAGCACGCTCACTATTTTCTTCTTGCATTCGGTCACCGTATCAAACTCCCCGGCATCCTTAAAGGCATATAAAGCGCTCACACTTCCTGCCCAGGTACGGAAATCCTTTGCCGTGAAATCCTCGCCGGTAATTTCCTTCAGGTAAGTATTCACATCTTCCGATCCTACCGGGCAGCGTTTTCCTTCCTCATCGTAATACTGGAAAAGCTCCTTACCGGGTATGTCGCGGCACTGTTTAATCAGTCTTGCCAGTTTCCGGCTATGCAGGTCTATCTTTTGGTAAACACCCTTTTTACCCTTAAACTCAAAACCGATATCGCTGCCTTCAATCTTAACATGTTTGTTCATGAGCGTGGTTAAACCAAAAGAGCCATACAGCTTTTTGTACGACTCGTTCCCTACCCTTATGCTGGTCAGCTCCATAATACGTACCACCAGCGCTACCACCTTTTGATGGTCGAGGTTGGGTCTCGCCAGGTCTTTATCCACCTGCTTACGTATGGCAGGCAGATATTCGGCAAATAAGCGCAAATGATAATATTTGGACTGGTTACGCAGCTTGTTCCATTCCGGGTGATAGCGGTATTGCTTGCGGCCCGCGGCATCTGTTCCGGTGAACTGCAAATGCCCGTTCTCATGCGGCGATATCCACACGTTGGTATATGCAGGCGGAATAACCAGCCTGGTAAAACGATGCACCAGTTCCTTATCCTTTACAGGCTTGCCATCCGCATCATAAAACCCGAATCCGCTACCCGCTTTTTTACGGGTATAGCCCGGCATCGAATCCGATACATAGCGCAGCCCTGCAGCCTTTGCAGTCACTTTAGGGTCGCGCCCTATTTTCTCCAGTTTTTTGATCAGACGGTTCATTGGAACAACAACACGATTGCTCATCTTAAGTTTCGTCTGGTAGACTATTATGCTGATTTTTAGTTTTATAAACTTATATTTGAGTACACCAGCGCATCAATGGAGCTATTACCTGTAAAAGAACATCTGCACCAGAACGATGAGTTTGCAGGCAACCCCGATTGCCAGGACAGCCTTGAAATGTGTATTGATTTTTATAAACGGGTCGGTTTTAACCCGCCGTGGATATGCTATTACGTCCGGGTAGATGGCCAGTTAGTCGCCGCGGCGGCTTTCAAGGGAAAACCAGTTAACAACAAGGTCGAGATCGCTTACGGAACTTTTCCCGCGCATCAGCATAAGGGTATAGGAACACAAATAGCGAAGACCCTGGTACAGCTATCTCTCAAAACAGACCCCTCAGTCATCATCACTGCCCGAACCCTCCCCGAAGAAAATTACTCCGCCCGAATCCTCCGCAAAAACAACTTCAAACTCTTAGGGACCATCATGGACGATGAAGACGGCGAGGTTTGGGAATGGGAATATGAACCCTTATAAATTAAATTTTAGTTGTTTATTTTCTTGTCAGCAGACCAGCTTCGGGTGAAATCTGGCAGAATAAGTATGGCCTGCGGGTAGAAAGGGCATAGCAATGTTTGCGAAGCGCGGGCTTTGAGCGAACAAAGTGGGGCAAAAGTTTTGCAGCCCGTGATTCTGGCGGATTTGCAGGGTAAAGGCCTGTACGGCAAAGAAGCATTTCTGCTGACTTGATTTTTTGGTTACTTTTTTATCAAGAAAAAAGTGACAACAACTTTACCCTCTCCTGACTGTTATTCCTCCACAAACCCTCAATTTTACATCACACAACAATCAAAAACTTATGAAATACAATTTTTTAGGAAACACCGGCCTGGTGGTGTCCGAACTTTGCTTTGGCACCATGACTTTCGGCGGAGGTGTGGGGATCTGGGAATCTATCGGCAAAACACAGCAAAAAGAAGTTAATGAACTGATGAAAGACGTAGTGGATGCCGGTATCAATTTTATCGATACCGCTAATGTTTACTCTCGTGGCCAGTCAGAACAACTGCTGGGACAGTCATTAAAAGATGCCGGTATTAGTCGTAATCAACTGGTGATCGCTACCAAAGTACGCGGACGTATGGGCGATGGCAGAAATGATGTCGGTCTTTCCCGCTACCATATTTTCCAGTCGGTAGATGAAAGCCTGCAGCGGTTGCAAATGGATCATATTGATGTGCTTTATGTGCATGGCGTCGACCTGAAAACACCCATTGAGGAAACCATGAGAGCCTTGAATGATATCGTTCTCACTGGTAAAGTGCGCTATATCGCCGTGTGTAACTGGCCCGCCTGGATGGTAATGAAAGCGGCCGGCATAGCCGAAAAACATGGCTGGAATAAGTTTGTAGGCCTGCAATATTACTATTCACTTTCAAGCCGCGATATTGAAAGAGAAGTCGTACCCCTGGCTATCGACCAAAACCTGGCCATTATGCCCTGGAGTCCGCTGGCAGGCGGATTCTTATCCGGGAAATATACCCGCAATAATGAAAAAGCCGGCGACTCGCGCCGCGATATTTTTGACTTCCCGCCGGTAAACAAAGAAAAGGCCTACGATATTATCGATGTGATAGCAGAGATCGGTAAGCAGCACAACGTATCGGCAGCACAGGTGGCATTAGCCTGGGTACGCCTGCAAAAAGGCATAACCAGCACCATCATCGGCGCAAAAAGAGCGGAGCAACTACAGGACAATATCAAATCGACAGAATTGGTATTATCAGAAGATGAACTGAGCAGAATAAATAAGGTAAGTGCCTTACCACGCGAATACCCCGGTTGGATGGTAGAACGCCAGTCGGCAGATAGGGAAATTGAGTAGTCAGAGAGTAGGAAAGACAGGAAGTCCGAAGTTGGTTTTGTCAACTACTTTCGGACTTCCTGTCTTTCCGACTTACGCGGACTTTCCGACTCAAAACTTACTACTTAGAACTTTCACCACCCATTCCACCTGTTCCGGGTGCACATCCAGATGCGTTACAAAACGGATGCGGTGCGTATCGGTGCTGTTAGCTTTGATGCCTTTTTCAAGCAGTTTTTTTAATATTTCTGCTGCCGGTGCTACGGTATCAAATAAAACAATATTGGTATCAGCCGGGATCACATTGCTTACCCAACCGCACCGGTTTAATTCATCAGCCAATATTTGCGCATGTGCGTGGTCTATTTTCAGTCGCTCCACATGATGGTCAAGTGCATAAATACCTGCCGCGGCTAAAAAGCCCGCCTGCCGCATCCCGCCGCCGAATACCTTGCGGATACGGCGGGCATATTTGATCGTTACTTTATCTGCCAGCAGCACCGAGCCTACCGGTGCACCCAGCCCTTTGGAAAGGCAAACCGATATGCCGTCAAAATACTTCCCGTAATCAACGGCCTTATCACCTGTGTGAGCTAATGCATTAAAAATTCGTGCGCCATCCAGGTGCAGCTTTAACTTTTTGTCGCTGCAAAGTTTGGTTATCGGTTCAATATTCTTTAAAGTATAACAGCTGCCGCCGCCCTTGTTCACTGTATTTTCCAGCACAACCAGGCTGGTATGCGGGTAATGTACATTTTCTGAATTGATCTCCGGCGCGATCATTTCGGCAGTGATCCTGCCCCTATCGCCATCCAATAACCGGGTGGATACGCCTGAATTAAAAGCGATCCCCCCGCCCTCGTAACGATAAACGTGCGACCGCTGATCGGCTATGAGTTCATCCAGCGGCTGGGTGAAGCATTTAATGGCGATCTGGTTGGTCATGGTTCCCGACGGACAAAATATCCCCGCCTCCATTCCAAACATCGCCGCAGCCTTTTCTTCCAGTGCATTTACAGTTTCATCCTCACCAAAAACATCATCCCCTACTTTGGCGTTCCACATGGCTTCCAGCATTCCGGTGGTAGGTTTGGTTACGGTATCACTTCTGAGGTCGACGGTTATCATAATTTATGAATGAATAAATAATATATTTACGCTACCAAATATCTAAATCTTATGGGTAGAATTTTACTTTTTTTAATAGTTTCATTTACTGGAACAATCAAAACTACATTATTAAGTGCTCAAGATAAATCTGATGAGGTATGGGTAAAAGGGTACTATTATAACAAGAATGGTGACAAAATTCCCGGTTTTATTAATGTATACAGTTCTGATAAAAACATTAGAAACTTTCGCCGCGATCATATTTGGTTTAAAAGCACTGAACAAGATGTAAATCTGCATAAAATAGCAGCAGATAGCATTAAAGCTTACATTGTTTTAGCCGACAGTTTTGTAGTGAGCCATGCCCGTGGCTTAAGAAGGCCTTTTTTAAAGGTGATCGCAGACGAGCCTGTTAAGCTCTACGAGTTGGAAATAATAATTGAACCGACCATGTCGGTCGTGGGGCCTCACGGGAGCTCTGTATCAGTAGTAAGAGCAGGGAAAAGCTATAAAGAAACGATTTATTATTACGGAAGTAACCCTGATAATTTAACACAATTAAGAAAAGGGCATTTTTTGAATGAAATGTCTGAAATATTTGCTTCCGTACCAGCGTTAGTTGATGAAATCAAGTATCAAAATTTCACTTACAACGATATGGACCAAATACTAAGTTATTATGAACGGTACAAGCACAAGAGTAAGTAACTGTAAAAAAATATGAAAAGCAATAAATTTTTAAACTTATTCTTTCCGTTAGCAATTATTCTTGTTAGTAATACCCTGTTTGCCCAAAAATGGCAGCCTGGTACCTTTACCGATATCAAAGGAAATAAGTTAAC
Source organism: Bacteroidota bacterium (assembly GCA_048498695.1). Taxonomy (GTDB): domain Bacteria; phylum Bacteroidota; class Bacteroidia; order Sphingobacteriales; family Sphingobacteriaceae; genus Mucilaginibacter. The sequence continues at coordinate 10,452 of JBEHXM010000101.1, read as the reverse complement.
CGGCCTGGTACGCGAGAACCCCTCAAACAAAGGGCCGATCAAAGATGAAGGCTTTATTGAGTTTAAGGATGACAGCAAATCTAATCCTTATAAACTGAGCGCCAGCGACCTCAAATCATTCACTATAGGCAGGGACAGTTTTGTAGTGGCCCATGCCCCCGGCAATTCCAACTGGACAAAAAAAGAACTCGATTTTGTAGAAGTTGCCCTTGATGAAGAAACTAAAATATACGTAGCAGAGGTAGGCACAGGTGGTGGCGGCGGGCGCGGCGTTAGTGTATCACCCGAATTTGGCGGGGGCGTAGGTACGGGCGGCTACAGCGGTGCGGGTGGTGGTATTGCCATTAACCTGGGTGGCGGCGGGAAAGGTAAAGTGATGGTCACCTATTATTATGGCGCCAATACTGCCGAAATGGAACAATTGACCCCTATCAATTTCAAAGATGTGATGAGCGACATTATGGGCGACGAGCCTGATGTGGTTGATAAAATACAATCTGGCAAGTTTAATATCACCAATGTGGACAAGCTGATCACCTATTTTAAAGAAGTGAAGGAAGCACATAAGAGGTAAAAGGATAAAGGTGAAAGGCCTCCGCTCCGCTCCCGCGAGCTTCTAGCTCGTGGTGGCGCATGGCAAAAGCTTACAGCTTTACCAACTTCAAAAAACCTTTCACCTTTCTGCTTTTACCTTTAGCCTAAAAACTAAATTTGCTGCGCTATCACAAACCCACTGGCCCAGGCCCACTGAAAATTATACCCGCCCAACCAGCCGGTTACATCCACACACTCGCCGCCAAAAAATAAGCCGGGCACCTTCTTCGCCTCCAGTGTTTTAGACGACAGCTCATCCGTCGATACGCCACCGCGCATCACTTCAGCTTTATCATAACCCTTATCCCCTGCCGGTTTTACTTTAAACTCATGTATCAATACGGCAATGTTTTCCAGATCGGTTTTACTCAATGATGCCAGGTTCTTATCAGCAGGCAGCCGATCGCTTATTGCTTCGGCAAATTTTCGGGTAAACAAGTTGGACAAATAAGCCAGCAGCATTTTTTTTCCGTTCGTTTCCCGTTCCTGTTGTATCAATTCGATGATATTTTGGTGCGGCAGCAGGTCGATAAAGATCCATTCGCCCGGTTTCCAGTAGGATGATATCTGCAATATAGCCGGACCGCTCAATCCCCAATGCGTAAATAATATATTTTCCTCAAAGCTGATGCGGTCGTTCCAAACCCTGCAAAACAGGCTGTTGCCTGATAGCTGTTCGTACCAGCCCTGGTCTTTCCCGGTGATGGTAAGCGGCACCAAAGCCGGGGCTGTTTCGGTTACCTGCATTCCGAATTTCCGTGCAGTGCGTAAGCCCAGGTCAGTCGCCCCCATTTTAGGGATGGGCAAACCACCCGCCGCTATGACTACTTTAGGAGTGGATAACTTTTGTTCCTTCCCGTTTCTTATCAGCTGGATAATAAAATCATCCCCCACTTTTTCAACACCTTTAACCTCTGTATCGCACCAAATCTCCTGCCCCAGGTCGGCGCAGAGGCTGGTAAACACCTGCACCACATCCTTTGCCTTATCGCTCACCGGAAACAGTTGTCCCAAGGTTTTTTCCTTTCCCTCAATCCCATAAGCTTCAAAAAAACTAATGGTATCTTCCACCGTCCACTGCGCAAATGCTGATTTACAAAAATGTTCGTTCTGCGAGATAAATTGCTGTGCCGAGGCATACAGGTTGGTATAATTGCATCGTCCGCCGCCGCTGATCAGTATCTTGGCACCGGGCTTGTCATTCTTCTCCAACAGCAGCACCCGCTTGCCCAAAAAACCGGCCTGCACGGCACACATCAGCCCACAGGCACCGGCACCGATAATTATAGCGTCAAAATCTATTTGTTTTGTTAAATTTGTAGTCATGGACGGGGTTTCGCAAATATCAGAATTTGGAAAGATACTCATCTTTTTAATTACCGGAATTTTAATGGTCGGCGTTACCTTCTTTGCAACCCGCCTGTTATCGCCCAATAACCCCAACCCCGAAAAGCTGACCTCCTACGAATGCGGTGAAGAAACCGTGGGCAGCGCATGGATGCCGTTCAACAGCCGTTTCTATGTCATAGCCCTGATATTCCTGCTCTTTGATGTCGAAATGGTGTTTATATTGCCCTGGGCTACGGTATTTGGCGATCATAGCCTGATCAAAGCCGATCATCGCTGGGGCTGGTTCTCATTAGCCGAAATGTTCATCTTTTTAGGCATACTGATATTAGGCCTGGTATACGTATGGGTAAAAGGCGACCTCGACTGGATCAAACCCGATGTGATCAGGCCGACGGTAGATACCCGGGTACCATCGTCCCTGTATGAAAAGCTGAACAAGCAGCAAAGCGTACACGTGATCAAAGAATTTTCACTGGAAAATAAACCCGAACCTGTTACTACTGCTATCGCCACTACTACTAACACAGAAGCTGCATCCACCCTTCCACCGGTAAGAAAACCCATGTTTAAACCAACATTTAAAAAGCCCGGCAATGAATCCTGAAAGCATGAACGAAAGCGGTGGTGTGGTGGTCACCAAAATGAACGACCTGCTCAACTGGGCAAGGTTGTCATCCATATGGCCGCTGAGCTTTGGTATTGCCTGCTGCGCTATAGAAATGATGGGCTCCTATGCCGCAACGTATGATATGGACCGCTTTGGTGTATTCCCGAGACCCTCGGCCCGCCAGGCCGATGTGATCATTATCGCCGGTACGGTTACCTTTAAAATGGCCGAGCGCATTAAACGCCTTTACGAGCAAATGCCCGATCCAAAATATGTCATCTCCATGGGCTCGTGTTCCAACTGCGGCGGCCCCTACTGGCAGCACGGCTACCACGTAGTAAAAGGTGTCGACCGGGTGATCCCTGTAGACGTTTACGTACAAGGCTGCCCTCCCCGCCCCGAAGCCCTCATCGGCTCAATCCTCGAGCTACAAAAAAAGATCGAAGGCGAAAGCTTGTTCGGGCATAAGAAAGCTGCGAAGGCGGAGAGTTCTGAAACTGTTTAGTTATTGGATTAGAGTGCAAGGTTCTATTATTACCCCACGCCTTTGTTGGTTGTCAGGAGACTATATACGTGTTAAACCATGATCAAGACACTTTTTATCTTTCTAGTAATTCCGCTTTTTAGCGGACGACCCAAAGAATCTATGAAGATTCAGGTTATAGACAGGGCAGTATGTACGAGGGTCGATCCAGCATTTACGTTAAAGGATGCCGATACTACTTTCATGTTAAAAGGTTCTAAATACTTAGTATGGTGTAAGGAATTTTTTGATGCTAATGGAAACATAACTGGTGCGGTAATTAATGGTGATGTTGGATACACCAGTTATAAACGAACTGAAATAGACAAAATAAAGGACTTTTTCAAAGCCAATGACTTAACTCCTCACATTGATGCTTATATCAGCGACTATCGACACGTCATAATAAATAAGAAAAGATTACTGGTTATCATGATAGATAAAAAAAGCAAACTAATATACTACACCCCCAGAGATAAAGAAATTTTGTACAGGATCACCTATAGGTAGTGTTACAAAAATGTTGGGCGATAAGTGAAGTAATTGAATACAAGCCCGCCCCCACCGCTGTCCGAAGTCTTCCACGTCTTTGTTTGCATTTATATACCTGTTAGACCACCGCCATTTCAATCGCTTGACAAAGCCCAAATCAGACAAATAATCCATCCAACTGATGTACCGTCAAAAAATAATTTGACACCGTTTAAATTTCAGACCCAAACCAAAAGACATAAGTACATTCAGAACAGACAACTGCTGTTGACCAGTCGTTAAAAAAACCACCCAGATTTCCTAATGTATTTTTTTTCCAGAAAAGATTGTTTGAGCATATAGGACAAATAAGCTGATGGCCTTTTACCTCCATCGTTTGTGGTTCTTCTTTTTTAAAAAGATTCATTACTTTTTTGATTTAATTTTTTTCTCCGGCAGCGTTGGCTACAAATATTTATGATAATTTTAAAAAATGATGAGATACCTTAAATACGTTATTCTATTGATTTTATTTGTTGTCTTCTTTTTATGGCTTCATAAAAATGATGATCGTGTGAGAACTCAAGAACAGAAGTTATTACACAATGATGTTACGTTTACAGGAGAAGTTGTAAGTATTAAAATATCTCACAATCACTCTTTTGGTATTATTTTTTTGAAGTTGGGAAAGTCAAACACAAATCGTTTTGATAAATCCATTGTGAAAGGGAAATTTCCATATAGGATTTATGGGACTTCTGCAGAACTGTACACACATATTCCAGATGGTATTGCCGTGGGTGATGTTGTTTCAGTTATTTCTAATAGAGGAACTGCTATATATTCCTATAAAAATCCAAAACAACAATATGAAGGTTTTATTAATATCATCATGGATCCTAATGACATAGAATTTATCAAGGGAAATGTAAACACAGATCATGACAGATGAAATAGACCCGCCTCTACTGCGAGTTTACAACTCGAAGCAAAGCATGCAAAGCTTTTCTCATTTACCAAGCCCAGCCACAGTGTTGGGCTTAGTTTTATACCCACCGCTGTCCGAAGTCTCCGACTTCGGACGACTATGCAAGTAGTTTAAAACTACCCCAACCTCCGCGCCTCAAAGATAATTTTTATCACCTATGAGCATACAGAAACCAGCGTAAGAAATAACAGTGATCCGGGTTTAGTGGCCTATCTTAAAGTAAACCATAAACAGTCCGACAACTACTGAAAGAGAAACAGTAACTATAGATACATAAACATAGTGTTGTTTAACGGGTTGCCCGGCAATTACTTCGTGGAATGATTCTTTGATCTTTTGCATGATTAGGGGATTTATAATTACAATCATAAAGACAATAAGAATGCCATTAAGATAAATGCCTTTTTTTAACGCATTAAGCATTAGGTGCTTATAAAATTTCCCAAATCGTGTAACGCCATTGTTACAATTGGTCATAGTATTCCCCAAGTTGAAGGTAGAAGTATCCCCGTGTTCCCTTTCATTAAAATTTTTCAATGTCAAACGCCTGATTCACCAATCGTTCCGATGGAACGAGATTATATGCTGTTATTTTTCTACCCGCGAAACGTTCCGATGGAACGTAACAGCGATAAGGCGTACCATAGGTACGCATCGTCGGTAGAAATGACGGCAGATATTCATTTTACGTTCCATCGGAACGTTTGGTGTTATCGGAAATGCCCATTTAGCTAATCATTATGTAGTAGAGTTAATTATCCCGATATTCATAACGAAATTTTAACCTGATGAAAAAACTATCAACCGTCGCCTGCTTTATTCTCTTCGCATTCAAACTTTCCGCCCAAAAATTTGACCCTGTAAAAGATGTTTTCCCGCAGGGCACTGTGTTCTATGGTAATGTCCCTTATGCTAATGATACCCTAAAAAAACACTTGCTGGATGTTTACCTGCCGCCAACCGGCAAAAGCAGTTACCCGGTAGTGGTTTGGGTACATGGCGGCGCCTGGATGTTGAACGACAAGCTGGCTGATATGGGCTATATGAAACAAACGCTAAAAGGTTTTATTGACAGCGGCTACGCCGTAGCCTCCATTGATTACCGATGGAGCACCTCGGCCATTTTCCCTGCCCAGATACAGGATTGCAACCAGGCCATTGAATTTTTGTATCAGAATGCCAATAAATATAAACTGGATAAAAACCGTATCGCGTTGATAGGCTTTTCGGCAGGTGGGCATTTAGCTTCATTATTGGGTTTATCTAATAACAATATGGTAAAACAGTTTTATGCCAATGGCAAAAAACCGGGTTTTAAAATACAGTTGGTATTGGATTTTTATGGCCCATCCAACTTCCAGGCCCTTACCGGGGATGATCTGAAAGACCCCAAAAGTCCGGTCAGCCTTTTATTGGGTGGTATATTGTCTGAACGCACCGCACAGGCAAAACTGGCAAGCCCTGTCACTTATATCGACAAAAATGATCCACCGTTCCTGATCGTACAGGGCGAAAAAGATCAGTCTGTAGATCCGGCGCAATCTATTTCACTCAGTGAGAAGTTGAAAAAAGCTGGTATTAAAAACGATCTGATCATCGTACCGGGCGCGCCGCATTATGGCATAATGTTCGATGCAGAAGATATCAGGAAAAAAGTGTTTTGGTATTTGAGTGAGTATATGAAGTAAGTTGTAATTACAACCAGGATGGCTTGCGTGCTTTTACAGGCTGCTTAACAATATCATTCAGTAATGATTGCAATACGACTGCATTCCAGTGAATGGAAAATACACAACATTTGCTTTGACTAAGGTCGTCGACGTGGTGAATAGCAAAATGGGTTTGGAAACTACTGACAGCGATCTCGTTCCATTTCAATTTATTATCGTTATCCCAGCTTATGCCATCCGGGTGAAAGGTGACACCTGATAGCTCAAATGTCTGTTGCAGCTCGTACAATTCATTATAAAAGCTCAGCTGGTTCACCATGTAAAAGTTCCATAAATGTTCCAGCAATTCGGCCCATACCTTAAAAACTGCTTTTTTGTTGATACCGTAATAGCAATTGAGTTTTATGCGATTTATTTTATTCTGATAATCTTTTATCTCAATAAAATACTGCCTGTAAAATGTCAGTTTAAATAAGTGGCCGCCCCGCATACCAAACCTGAACGATGCAATATTTTCGCAGGGAATAAAAATTTCCTGATCAAAACTTAATGGCTTTTGAATACTGATCCCCGAATTTGAAAATACTATCCTCCTCATGGTCTTTTTAGGGATCAATGCAGGGATTTGAATAATATTTAGTGGGCTGGACATTGGAGTTTAAAATTAAAAAAAACATTTCCTAATAAACAAGTATTTTAACAACTCTTTTTTAACCAATAAAAACAAAAATTGTTAAGTACTATTTTTGACCAGTGGGGTATTCGGTAAAATCACAAATAGCTTATTATCAGCGCTATAAATACAATTATATAAACAGTGTAAATCTTACAAATGTTTTCAAACAAAAAAATAATTTTCTAAAGCAGCCTTGAAATCTCATCTCTGACATCAAACTTACTGTATCTCAGACACTAAGTGATCATTATTTTTGGATTTTCCCACTTGCATGCAACAATGAGGACCTATCATTTTTCCCAATAAAAAAAAGCCCGGATATGAATCATACCCGGGCCTTCAATAAAGCTTTGTGATCTCTTATTTTCCAACAAGTACACCGTTCAAACCGTGTATTACACCATTGCTTGCGGCAAGGTCAAATCCGGTTACCAAAGCGGTATTACCCGCTGCATCGGCCAACTGCAGTTTTCCGTTAGCAACAGATAAAGTAATATCTTGTCCGTCCAGGGTTTTAAGTACAGCTTTGCCTTTTCCGGTAGTTAATGCTTTAATTACGTCGGCTTTCATTAGTTTGCCGCTTACCACATGGCCTTTTAAAACAGCAGCCAGTTTGGTTGGGTCTTTCATCAATGCGTCTAATTGAGCCGATGGTATTTTTCCAAAAGCTTCGTTAGTTGGTGCAAATACAGTGTATGGCCCGGCACCTTCCAGGGTTTCGGCCAAACCTGCTGCTCTTACAGCTATTGAGAACGCAGTATAATTATCAGATGAAGTCAATGATGCAACAACATCGCCGCCTGCAGCAGGTGCAGTCGCAGCAGGAGCAGCGGAAGGCGGAGTGGCGGGTGCAGTTTGTGCAAATACGTTGGTTGTAAACAAGCTAAAGGTTAATAGTACGGCAACAATTAAAATTGGTTTTTTCATGTTCAATTATTTTTCATTAATGGTTAAAATATTCAACGATTTAATTCTTCAAACGAGTGAGCGCCCGAAAAATTCTTTATCACCTTAACTTTAATCAGTCAAAATGGTTTGAGAAAAATAAAAAAGATTTAGTTATAAACCGAACTTTCCCCTTTGTAAATTATATGTTACAATTCAATTGGTCTGTAAAATAAACGGGCATCTGCACAAACTGTACAAATGCCCGCCTTTTGATAATCAGGTTGGGAATCGCTTTTAAAATGTCAAGCGCATAATTTGAGGCTAAAGCCATCGAATTACTAAAAACCAAACCGTTGACTGAAGCCAACGGCAATAAAATTAAAAAGGCATCCAAATTCATTGCCGTCCCATTTATGGGGCGGAAACAAATGATAGAACAGATCCGGCTTTAGCCAAAATTGCCGATAAACCTTAAAATAATTTCCCTGATACCAGGTAGCTTAGTTCTTTTCTCCAAATTTTTCTATATCCAGTTTGATCTTTTTATCGGGCATATCCGGGGTTTCGGCCAGTAAGGTAACTTTGCCGTCTTTCCCTTCAATGGTTATAGTAAAGTCCCGCCCTTCGCCATTATCATTGGTAAGCGTTGTGCTGATTACTGTTTTCCCCTCCTTAAAAGGTACTTTCCAGTCACAGGTGTTTGATTTGATCTTACCTGTCATTTTTTGATCACCGTTATCACCCGAGATCGAAACGGTGATGTCAGACTTATTAAATTCGACAGTTGTTTTTTCGTCCACTGCTTCCTGCAACTTACTATCAGCATCCAGATGCTCGGTTTTGGATGAAAAAAGGCTTACGTTTTTATCGCATTGCGCTAAGCTCACAGTGCTGCCGGCTACCAGCAGAACAAGAGCAAGAAAGGTTGATTTCATATTGCTTTTAAGTTTATAAAACAAATATATGTTTTATATAGTATTATGCAATACATAGTTCTATTTAAAATTTAAATAATAGATAAGATATTGAAAAACAGCATTATAATTTTATTGCATCGAAATAATTACAATGAAACCGGTGTCATTTCCGATAGTTTTTATATAAATTCATCAAAAAATTAATTCCGGGTATGGCCAATCCTTCGAAAAGTAAATTCCTGCTCCTGGCATTAACCTGCCTGTTTACCGGAACACTTGATGCCATGGCTGCAATATTGATCAGCTATAAAATTCCACCTGCTACCATTTTCAAATTTATTGCAAGCGGCTGGTTCGGTCCCTCAGCATTTGCAGGAGGAACAGATATGATTGTATGGGGAATACTATTCCATTACCTGATAGCGGCAATTTTCACGGTAACCTGTTTCCTGCTTTATCCTACGGCGATCAGGCTCTTTAAAAACAAATACCTTATTGGGGTAATTTATGGCCTGGCTATCTGGCTCATCATGAATTACGGCGTGCTGCCATTTACCAATATACACCACGGCACAGCGCATATCAATATCGCCGGACTGCTCAAAGGAATAGGCGCTTTAATCATATGCATAGGCATACCAGTAGCTTTAATAGCCAACAGCCATTACTACAAGAAACACAATACTTAAAAGTCCTCCCCTTTTGGGGAGGATTTAGGTGGGGCTGCTTACTGTCCCTGCGCCAGCGTATACCCTATTTTGCCATCAAATTTCATCAGGAACTCAACAGAGCATACTTTGGCATCCTGTGAGAAATCAGCAGCGATATGCAAAAGCTCTTTTTGGGTGACTTCCTTTCCGGCCTTCTTTTCAAAACGGACACGGTACTCGTTCACCAGCTCGGTAAATATCGATCCGGTAGGCCAAACCTGTGTGCCCCGGTTCGAGATCATCACCAGGTCAAAATTATCGGTAAGCCTTTTCTTAGCCAGTTCGGCCAGTTCAGCAGGCTGCAGATCATTAGCTTCCACAAAAACATCTACGCCAACCATTTCCTCTTTAATGCCTTTGGTAACGGTAAGCTTATTTTTTGTAAGTATACGATGATCGGCATTAGCCTTTTGATCAAGGTTAGCTTTTCCTACTACCCCGCCATCAGCCGGCACTTTGCCCATATTGGCAATTATGGCATCCGCAAAACCGGTAGTGGTTGCCGCGGGGATCGACTTGTTACCAAAATCACCTGTATGGATACCGCGCTCCAGCGTGTACAGTAAAGCATTCTCAATAGCCGCTGCATTTTCGGTAAAGCCCATGTAACGCAGCATCAGGATACCCGAAAGCAACAATGCGGTTGGGTTAGCAATACCTTTGCCGGCAATATCCGGTGCTGTACCATGCACAGCCTCAAAAATGGAGATGTTATCGCCAATATTTGCTGAAGGTGCAAAACCCAGACCACCTACTAAACCGGCACAAAGGTCGGACACGATGTCGCCCTGCAGGTTGGTCAGCACGATAGCCTGAAATTTCTCAGGATGCGTAACCAGCTTCATGCACAGGTCGTCCACAATAATATCGCTGGTTTCAATATCCGGATATTCTTTGGCTATCTCCTGGAAAGTCTCCAGGAAAAGCCCGTCTGTCAGTTTCATAATATTGGCCTTGTGCCCACAGGCCAGCTTGGTATAACCCTTACGACGGGCCATCTCAAACGCGTAGCGTATCACCTGTGCCGAGCCCGGACGGGTGATGATACGGCGGCCAAC
>JBEHXM010000100.1:0-20262 GCA_048498695.1 Bacteroidota bacterium | reverse complement strand
GGGTACAAAGTATCTGCCCTTCAAAGCCCATACGGATAAGTGTAGGTAAATTGCCGGAATGATCTATATGCGCATGGGTAAGTATAACCACATCAATAGCTGCCGGATCGAACGGGAAATTTTCGTTGGATTGAATGCTGCGGTCTTTTTCATAATCAAGCCCGCAATCAATCAGTATCTTATATTGGCCAACCTCGAGCAAATGCATGCTTCCGGTAACCTGCCGGGCCGCCCCGTGTATGGTTAATTTCATTGTTAGGTTGTACGTGATACGTTTTACGTAGTACGTTTATTCATTTATAAATTCTATTTTATCAGCACCATTATCAACGTATAACGTACTACGTCAAACGTAAAAACTTTTTCACACTTCAAATTGCAACTGGCTCAAATACCGGTAAAGACCATTTTCATTGCCCAGTAATTCTTCATGGTTCCCGCTTTCTACCACAGTTCCTTTTTCAAGCACGATGATTTTATCCGCTTCGCGAATGGTTGACAAACGATGTGCAATAATAATGGATGTACGATTCTTCATCAACTCTTCCAATGCCTCTTGCACTAAACGTTCTGATTCAGAGTCGAGCGATGAAGTTGCTTCATCCAGGATCAAGATGGACGGATTCTTTAATAGGGCCCGGGCAATTGCGATACGCTGACGCTGGCCGCCGGATAATTTTACGCCACGTTCGCCCACCACAGTATCATAGCCTTCGGGAAATGATGTAACAAACTGGTGTGCATTGGCGCGTTGTGCTGCACGGATAATCTCTTCCTTAGATGCGCTTAGCTTACCATAGGCGATGTTTTCCAGAATGGTTCCGCCAAACAGCATTACATCCTGCGGCACAATGGCAACCTGGTTACGGATATCGGTTAACGAATAAGCGTCGGAAGGTAACTGATCAAACAAAATAGTTCCGCTTTGCGGATGATAGAATTGCAGGGTTAAAGCCGCCATGGTAGATTTACCCGAACCACTCGGTCCAACTAAAGCAATCTTCTGACCGGTTTTGGCTTCAAAAGAAACACCCTTCAAAACCTCAATTTCGGGACGGGAAGGGTAGTGAAAATTGACGTTTTCAAAAGCAATGTTACCTTCAATTTTTTGTTTAATTACATTGTCTATCTCATTGATAGATACCTCTTCACCTTTTTCTGACAGTATCTCCAATACACGCTCGCTGGCACCTACTGCCTTTTGTACGTTGGCATATAATTCAGGGAAGCTTCCCATAGCGCTGCCCACAAATACTGCATACAAAGCAAACTTAAATAAGTCACCTACAGTAAGTTCATTATCGCTTACCAGCAAACAACCATAAGCTATCACGGCCACTATCGCACCAAACATACCAAACACGATAAATGAAGCGAACAATCCCCTGAACTTGGCACCCTTGATAGCAATATTAGCTACTTCCCTGATGTTCTTGCCATAGCGGCCAGCCTCGAATGATTCATTTACAAAAGCCTTTACATTAGCAATGCCCTGTAAAGTTTCTTCCACTATGGTATTTGATTCGGCCAGCTTATCCTGCGCCTGCCTTGATATTTTGCGTATAAAGCGCCCGAATAATACTGCCGTAACCACTAAGACAGGTAGTATGACCAACAATGCAAGCGTAAGTTTTATGGATACAATGGCGAGAAATGCTATTCCACCGATCAATAACACCATTTGCCGTATCATCTCGGCGAGGGTAGTGGTCAGGGTATCCTGAATCTGCGACAGATCCGCCGAGATACGGCTGTTCAATTCACCTACACGCCTGTTAGAGAAAAAATTCATCGGCAATGTGATCAGCTTAAAATAAGTATCACGCCTGATATCAGCCAAAGATCTTTCGGCAACCTGCACAAACCAAAGTATCCTGAAAAAGGACACAAACGCCTGTGAGAAAAGCACAACCAAAGCCAGCAAGCCTATGCCTTGTATAGTTGCCGGTAATAGTTTGTTGCTGTGCTTGCCTTGCGCCACATCGATTAATGCCCCTAAGAAAGAAGGAAATGCAAGACCCACCAAACTTGATAAAAATAAGAAGAGTAAGGCAGCTGCAAATTTTACGCGATAAGGCCTGATGTATGAAAGCAGCCTCGAAATATTATTTAATGTTTGCCTGGTTAATTTGGCTTTGGGTAATTCTTCTCCCTGTGTATTCCCACTGTTCAATCGTGCTCTTGCCATTTTATATTTTGCGGACTTTTACGGTTGCAAAACTAAGCCTTAACCGCACGTTTTTTTATTAATAAATATAAAATTGACCCAAGCATGAGAACAGCGACTATAATGAAGATACGCATCAGGTTTTCCTGGTGTTCTTTGTCCTGCTGCGCTTCCTGCTTCAGCTGGTCTATTTGCTGTCTTAACTTGTTGATGGTAGTCATGTAGCCCAGGTTCACGTTCTCTGTTTGGGTTGATTTGGTTTCAACCTGTTGTTGCTGAAAGACACGGTAATCCAGCAATATCTTTAATTCTCGAAATATGTCATCATCAGTTTTAACGATCTCCATCAATATTTCATTAGACTTTCGGATATCCTTTTTGGTTTGCAGTCCGAATATGCCGGTGTGCCGGGTAAGGCTTTGATCGTATTCGCTAAATTTTATTCTTCGCAGGTCAAGCATGTGATTGATCTTGGCCCGCTGCAACTGGTAGGCCAATGAATCAGGCCCGGCTTTCTGCGCGAACGAATAAATAGATATCAAACAGAATAAACAAATTCCTATCAGTTTTTTCATACAAATGGATTATTCAAAATCAATGATTACGCTGTCACCCAGGCCCAATCCCAGCAAACCACTGGCATTACCCTTGTTGATCGCGATCTCCAGGTGGTCGCTTATACCAAACAGGCACAACTTTTCGCCTTCAGGCACTTCATTATAATGCCAGCTTAGCTGATTTATTGTTTCGTTACGTTTAAAATACAGGGTAAAGCGCCTGCCTTGCTGTACTTTATTGAAAAACTCCTTGGTGATATTGGTGATCACATTTTGAAAAGAGTCGATATAGATCACAGAACCTTTTATTACATTTTTCTCCACAATAGGCTGCAGGTTCATCTTTTTTTCGATGTTGGTTATCGGCAAGCCGATCTTATTTAGTTTACCCCCATCAGCCAGGTGACAAGCAGCTTTAACAAAGATATCTGCCAGCGGGAAATGCAGAAATTTAAGGTCCTGCATAATGTTGATCTCTACGATCTCATCAGGCTCGCCATTAAACATCAACGAGAATATACCATTATCAGAACCTACGAAATAATGATTTTTATACTTTACAGCCAGGTATTTGGTATCCGAATTATAAACGGTATCAATACCGATAAGGTGCACTGTATTTTCAGGAAAATAGTAAAAACTGTTCTTTAAAATAAATGCCGCCTGCTGCACATTAAAGGCAGCAACGCTGTGGGTTATGTCGACAATATTTACCGCAGGCAACAATTTTAAGATACTTCCTTTGAGGGCAGCCTGATAAATATCCTTATCGCCCAGGTCAGTAGTTAAAGTTATTATTGCCATTAATTTTTCAAATATTTATTGCTAATCTTGTGCTAGCATTGGATGCTACAAATATTCAATTTTTAATTCATAAAAAATCTGCAACTATAAAATCATTTACTGTTGAACGAACTTAAAATATCCATAGATACTGTCAACCCCGCTGTTTTATGGGGACCTAATAACGATCATTTTGAGATCATCAAGAAACAATATCCGAAACTCAAACTGGTAGCACGGGGCAGCGAATTAAAGGTGTTGGGTGATGATCATGAGCTATCTGTTTTTGATGAAAAATTTAGCCATCTGCTTAATCACGTCGAAAAATTTGAGAACCTTAATATCACGGACCTCGAAAGGATTCTGGGTTCCAAGGCTGTGCCTAGTGCATCTCCAGAACCTGCAGTTGACAAATCGACCACAGGTGAGGTGCTGGTTTTTGGCCCGAACGGCATACTGGTAAAAGCCCGTACGGCAAACCAGAAGCGCATGGTTGAGGGGATCAATAAAAACGATATCCTGTTTGCTATCGGTCCTGCCGGTACGGGTAAAACCTATACCGCTGTGGCGCTGGCTGTACGTGCCTTAAAGAACAAGGAGATCAAACGGATCATCCTTACCCGGCCGGCGGTTGAAGCAGGGGAGAACCTTGGCTTTTTACCCGGCGACCTGAAGGAAAAGATCGATCCGTACCTGAGGCCTTTGTATGATGCTTTGGATGATATGATACCACCAGAGAAATTAAAGGTTTACCTGGAGAACCGTACTATAGAGATAGCTCCGCTTGCATTTATGCGCGGGCGTACGCTGGATAACTGCTTTGTGATACTGGATGAAGCCCAGAACGCCACAGACATGCAGTTAAAAATGTTTTTGACCCGTATGGGGCCATCAGCAAAGTTTATTGTTACCGGTGACGTAACACAGATAGACTTGCCTAAAAAACAACAATCAGGCTTGCATACCGCCTTACGTATCCTGACGGATATTAAAGGCATAGAACTGATCTACCTGACCGGCGAAGACGTGGTACGTCATAAACTGGTTAGAAGGATCTTAGAAGCTTACGGGGATATACAATAATAGTGATCAGAGATTGGAGATTAGTGATTAGGCGATTAACACTAATCTCTAATTAACTAATCTCTAATTAACTAACAAAATGAACGCAATAAAAGAGACACATTTTCAATTTCCAAAACAGACTGCATTTTATAAAGGCAAAGTGCGTGATGTGTATACTATAGATCATAAGTACCTGGCCATGGTGGTTACCGACCGTATCTCGGCCTTTGATGTAGTACTGCCGGAAGCGATTCCTTACAAGGGACAAGTATTGAACCAGATAGCGGCTAAATTTTTACAGGCCACCAGTGATATTGTACCTAACTGGGTAGTTACCGTACCCGATCCGAGTGTAACGATAGGGCGCATATGCGAGCCGTTCAAAGTAGAAATGGTAATACGCGGTTATCTTGCGGGTCATGCCTGGCGCGAATACAATTCGGGAAAAAGAGAAGTATGCGGTGTAAGCTTACCGGATGGCTTAAAAGAGAATGACAAATTACCTGTGCCGATCATTACACCTACCACCAAAGCATCTGTAGGGCATGATGAGGATATCTCGGAAGAACAGATCATTACCAGGGAAATAGTGTCGGCAGCCGACTACGGCGAACTGGAAAGATATACTTTTGCCTTATACCAGCGGGGGACCGAAATAGCCGCTAAAAGAGGTTTGATATTGGTAGATACCAAGTATGAATTTGGCAAGGCAGATGGCAGAATTTATTTAATCGATGAGATACATACGCCCGATTCCTCGCGCTATTTTTATAAAGATGGTTATGAAGAAAGGCAAAAAAACAATGAGCCGCAGAAGCAATTATCAAAAGAATTTGTGAGAAAATGGCTGATTGAAAATGGTTTCCAGGGGAAAGACGGGCAGGTTGTTCCGGAAATGACAAAAGATATAGTTTATTCAATATCAGATCGTTACATTGAGTTATTTGAACAAATTACCGGCGAGACATTTGTAAAATCAGACAACGATCAGGTGTTAAACAGGGTAGAAGGTGCAATAAACAAAGCCTTAACTGCTTTGTAATTTTTTATTGTAGATAAAAAAATTATATCTTAGTAGCATAATTAACAAAAAATGAAATTCACTGTTGATAAGCACGAAAAATACGTTTTGTTGAAACTGAATGAATCAAAACTAAATTCGTTAGTTACTCCTCAATTGAAATCCGAGTTGATATTGATCAATACCGAAGGGCAGAGAAATATCATCATGGATCTTTCGCAGATTAAGTTTGCTGATTCTTCAGGCTTGAGTAGTTTGTTAGTAGGGCATAGGCTATGTAAAAATGCCACAGGTGTATTTATCCTCTCAGGGTTAAATGAAGCTGTTTCCCGTTTGATCGCTATATCTCAATTAGATACCGTACTTTCCATAGTTCCGACCACTGAAGAAGCAATCGACCTTATCTTTATGGAAGAGGTAGAAAAACAATTGAAAAAAGAAGCAAAATAGAAACCATTATTGTTTACCCGATATGAAATTTGAGGTAACAATACTTGGCAGCAGTTCCGCTACTCCCATTTTTAACAGAAACCCTTCGGCACAGGCGCTGAATATTAACGAGCATTTATATTTAGTAGACTGCGGCGAAGGCACGCAACAGCAAATGCTGCGGTTTGATGTTAAAGCCAGCCGTATTGATCATATCTTTATCAGCCACCTTCATGGCGACCACTATCTTGGTCTTGTAGGTCTGCTTTCATCCATGCACCTCAACGGGCGCACTAAAACACTTAAACTGTTTGGTCCGCCTGAATTAAAAGAGATCATTGATATACAGTTAAGGTATTCTGATACTACGCTGCAGTACGCTATTGATTTTATACCCACCCAAACCAATAACGCCCAAGTAATACTGGATAACCAGGACATCACCGTTGAAACTATACCGCTTGATCACCGTATTGCCTGCACAGGATTTTTATTCAGAGGCAAAAAAAGGCTCCGAAAAATAATAAAAGAAAAAGTAGCCAGCATGGATATTCCTGTTGAATATTATTCGGCCATAAAAAAGGGGGCAGATTATGTTTCGGCTGAAGGGACGGTTTATAAAAACTCTGATATTACCATTAGCCCGGCCGAGCCTAAAACGTATGCCTATTGCTCAGATACCATATACAACGATAGTTATTTTTCCCAGATCGGTAACGCAGACTTGTTATATCACGAATCCACTTTTTTAAACAATATGCTGGAGCGGGCGCAGAGCACTTACCATACCACGGCATGGCAGGCCGGCGATGTTGCACTCAAAACAGGTGCAAAAAAATTATTGATCGGTCATTTCTCGGCCAGGTATAAAACTTTAAATGAACTGTTAGAAGAGGCCCGGAGTGTTTTCCCTGATACCGAATTAGCCATTGAAGGAAAAACCTTTGTTATAGACGAGTAATTTATGTGCAGATGAGAATATGTGCAAATATACAGATGAAAGCAGTCTAACAATATTCAAATCATCTGCACATCCGCATATTTGCACATCTGCACATTTAAATTAATCTTTCTTTCCGCCAAACACTGAGAAGCTTACATAGCGCTTAGGATGTGCTTTCAGGTCAATAAATAAACTGTTGAGGTTCGCTGACGCGTCATTCAGGTTTTTATACAATTTATCATCATTAAGCAATAAGCTGATAGAACCCTTACCATCATTTATTTTATTGATAGAAGCCTGTAGGTCGGCCATAGCTTTATTGGCATTATCCAGCGTTTGTTTAATGTTTGAATGTGCCAGGTCGTTACTGAAAGTTTCAAAATTAGTTGCGATGCCATTCAAATGGGCAGTACTTGTTTTTAAATTACCCGAAACCGCTTCTGCATTGGTCATTATGCCATTAATATGCTGGCTTTGTGCTCCCACTAAGGCATCTATCTTTTTAGTTGTCCCTTCCAGTGTCTGCAATGAATTGGCAATGCTTAAAAAACTGCGGTCCACATTTTTTTGAAAGTTAGGGTTCATGATCTTATTAATGGATGCAAGGGAAGAATCCAGCTTGGCAATCAGATCTTCGGCTTTCTTTTGTATCGGCTGCAAACTTTCTGCCAGACTGCCCTGGATATCCGCTTTGAGCGTGTCCTGGTCTTCGGCATAGGTTTTACTGTTACCCATCTCAAAAACAATGGCCTTGGTTCCCAAAAGATCGGTACTTACCAGTTTGGCCAGAGTGTTGTTAGGTACATTATATTTTGGATCTATCTTGAACTGCACAATAGTGTGCCCATCAGGCTGTAATTCCATCTTGGAGACACGCCCAATAGGAAACCCATTAACCAGTACCGGTTTTGAAACAGAAAGCCCCTCAACGCTTTTATATACGGCATAAAATTTATTCGATCCCGAAAAAACATCGTTGCCACGTAAATAGCTATATCCAAGTATCAGCACAGTTATAGCTATCGCAGTAAGTACGCCTATTTTTGTTTCGTTTGATATTTTCATAATATAGATATGGTGTAAGTTATGAGTAATAAGTTATAAGTTGTTAAAATACATTTAGTATTGACTAAAAGTTTGAAGTTTTAATCCTCAAGACTTACAACTCTTAACTTAATACTCATCTTGATACCTGTTCTACTTCGTCCTTGTAATTTTTTATAGCTCTTACAATTGAATCCACTATTTCGTTTTGCCCGGTTTCCGAATTCAGGTAATCTTCATCCTTTGAGTTATTGATATAACCGGTCTCAACCAAAACAGAGGGCATAGCAGTATGATCAAGCACAAAAACGACCTGTTCTCTAACACCTTCGCTTGGCCGGCCATCTACCTGTGTAAACTCATTGTTTATTAAATCAGCAAGATGTATACTTTGTTTGCGATATTTATTTTTAAATTCATTTAACATGATGACCGACATCGGGTCATCTGTATTGTGCGACTGTTCATCAGCTTCGCCTTCTATATCGGCATTTTCACGTAGCGCCTCAACTTGCGGGCCAATACGTTTGGTACTATAAACAAGTAATAACACGCCCCTGCCCGAATGATCCTCAACATAAGCATTCCGGTAAACGGGTTTACCGTGTTTGTGACCAACCACTTCTCTTACGCGTCTATCAGGTAATGAATTACAGTGTATAGAAATAAAAATATCGCCATGGTTTGAATTGGCGATATCAGACCGTGTATGAAAAGGCACATCGTCAGCAGTAGTTCTTGTCATCACCACTTTTACGGCCGGCAATTCTTTTTGTATGGCCTGCTGCAATTTTAATGCTATAGCAAGCGTTACATTTTTCTCTAAAGAATAAGAACCCCTTGCACCTGTTTTGATGCCACCGTGGCCGGCATCAACAATAATGGTCTTAATTTTAAAGACACTGTCGGTAAAGGCTCTATTTTTCAGAGAACCAGTTGCTTTAAAAGAAAAAAGGGGTAGGGAGGTAAGAAATGCCAGTAAACCGTAAATCAATCTTTTCAATGCCTTATTTTTCATCAATATTATTTGTTTTTCTTATTGGTAATGAAGCTACCGGATTATTCATAACGAATTTTAATGAATAATCTGATGGTTTCCTTATTTTTGAACGCTGTTAACAGATACCTGCAAAAATACTATTCATAATCGATTTTGAAATTCGTAAGCCTGTTTTTTCTGTTTCTAATTATTTTAATGGTAAACGTAATAGCATCTGCAAAGGTTAGCAGTAATAAAAGCTATAGATCAGTTATCGATACCACTATTAAGCGTGATACTGTAAAGAATAAGGCTTTGCTTAACGGTAAAAATACAGCGCCGGTTAAAAATACAAAAGCAGTACCAGGTAAAACAGATACTACAAAAAACAAACTAAGCGGCCTTAAATCAATAATAACCGCCCACGCTGAGGATTCCACTTTTTATGATGACAAGACCCAAACCTTTTATCTTTACGGTCGGGCCAGGGTAACTTATGAAGATTTTGAGATCGATGCCGATTACATCAGGGTTGATGAAAAAAACAAGATCATATTTGCGAGCGGGCAGACTGATCCGCTGACCAAAAGATACATCGGCAGGCCAATATCCAAACAGGGCAAGGAAAAGCCGGTAACGTCTGATTCATTACGCTTTCATTACGAAACCAAAAAGGGTAAAATATACAACGCATCTTCAGAACAGGATGGAAATTTTATTACAGGCGGACAGGTAAAAAAACTAAACGAAACGGAGGCCGCTTACCGCAACATTATTTTCAGCACCTGCGATCTGCCTTATCCTGATACGCACTTTGGGATCGTTATCACAAAGGGGATAGGCGAGAAAAACCGGATCATATCAGGGCCGGCATTTTTGGAGATTGAAGGGGTTCCGCTTCCGTTAGCTATACCATTTGGATTTTTCCCAAAGCCCGAAACACGTTCTTCAGGCGTTATTCTGCCAACAGCCGGGGAAGATCAGAAATTAGGCTTCTATTTAAGGAATTTTGGTTATTATATTGCATTAAATGACTATATCGACCTTACCTCTACCGGAACTTTCTATTCAAAAGGTTCATATGCATTAAATGTTGCATCACGTTATTTAAGCCGGTATAAATATTCGGGAGACGTTTCTCTGAGTTATAGTTCTACCAATTACGGCTTGCCGGGAGACCCCGGAAACAAAGATTTTCATATTGACTGGACACATAGCCAAAACCCAAATTCAAATCCGGGTACTACCTTCAGCGCATCTGTAAATGCAGGTACCTCAGGTTTTTTTCAACACAACCCGGCCACAGAGGGATATAATCTGAATAACCTGACATCAAGCTCCCTGCGTTCAAGTATCGCTTATGGCAGGGTATGGGAAGGCACACCATTTAACTTTACAGCCAATTTATCACACAGCCAGGATCTGGTTAACAAAACCGTTACGCTGGAGTTGCCTACTTTTAACTTCAACATGTCCACTATCAGCCCGTTTGACTCCAAAGACAGGGTTGGGGAACAGAAATGGTACCAAAAGATCACCGTTGGTTATAGCTTGCAGGGAACAAACAAGGTCAATGATGTGCCCGAAGCAGAATTATTCAAAGGCAGCACTTTATCAAAACGCCTCCAAAACGGCTTTGAACACCAGATACCTATAGGTTTTAACCAGAACTTATTAAAATATTTCCAGTTCAGTGCAAATGCTGATTATACCGAGCGCTGGTACTTCCAATCTATTCGCGAAAGATACGACAGGGGCAGTATCCCGGGTCAGGATGCTTTTGTTCTGGATACGGTGAATGGTTTCAAAAGAGCGGGGGAATATACGCTGGGGGCTTCATTATCAACAAAGATCTATAGCATGCTCACTTTTAAAAACAGCAGCATTCAAGCTATCAGGTATGTAGCCACACCAACATTCAGCTTCAGTTATCACCCTGATTTTGGCGACCCAAGCTACGGGTATTATCAAACAGCCGTAAGTAACGCTACTATACCATATCCCATCAGCTATCAGCGGTACTCTATTTTTCAAAATGCTGTTTATGGCGGCCCTTCCGAGGGTAAATCAGCAGGTCTGGGGTTAAGCATAGATAATAATATTGAAGCCAAAATGCGGCCAAAAAGTACCGATACCTCAACAACGGGTAAAAAAATAAAGATATTGGAAGGTTTCAGTGTTTCAACCTTTTACAATTTTGCTGCCGACTCATTCAAGCTTTCCGCAATACAATTCTCCGGGCATACCGGCTTGTTTAAGAATAAAGTGAATGTAAGTTTCGGGGGAAGCCTGGACCCATATGTAACGCAGGTCCGCGACTCCATTTCGGGAGGCAGGATATTTAAATATAAAACACCGATCAACCGCTATACTTTCCAGGATGGAAAGTTCCCGGTATTAACTCAATTCAATATTTCAGCAAGTGCAAGTTTAAACCCATCTGTGTTTCAACCTCATCAGAATGCGAACCCGCCTCCCAATACTTTGAACAACATGAACCCTGAACAGGCGGCCAAACTGGCTTTGCTGAATAGTGACCCGAGCGCCTATGTTGACTTTAACGTTCCCTGGAATTTATCAATTAATTATAGTTTTAATTATAATAACAGCTATATCTCTACCGGTGTAACAAATACGGTTCAATTAAGCGGTGATGTAAGTGTTACTAAAAAGTGGAAGGTTCAGTATACAACCAACTACGATATACGGGCGGGCAAACTAAGCAGTGCCACGTCTTTTGGTATTTATCGCGACCTGCATTGCTGGGACTTGTCGATGCAATGGCTGCCTTTTGGGTACTATAAATCATACAATGTCACGTTGAGGGTTAAAGCTTCTATATTGCAGGATCTGAAATTGACCAAGAGAAGTGACTATACCAGTAACCAGTATTATAATCCGAACGGTGGTCTTTAAAAGTGTATATCTTATAAAATGTTAGCAGAAATAATAACTATAGGCGATGAAATATTAATTGGACAGATAACGGATACCAATTCAGCGTGGATCGCCCAGCAATTAAATATTATAGGGTTAAGGATAAAGCAGATATCATCCGTTTCTGATGACAGGCAGCATATTTTAACTGCATTGGCCGAAGCAAGCCAGAGAGCAGATGTGATTTTGATAACCGGAGGTTTGGGCCCGACCAAAGATGATATTACCAAAAAAACATTGGCCGAATATTTTGGCGTAGATCTCGTTGAAAATCAGGAGGCGCTTGAAAACGTTGAACGCATATTTAATCGCTTAAGAGGCCGGGTTACAGAATTGCTGGAGGTAAATAAGCAACAGGCCCTGGTTCCGGCTAATTGCGAAGTGATCATCAATCAAAATGGTACGGCACCGGGAATGTGGTTTAACCATAATGGCAAAATATATATGTCGATGCCGGGTGTACCTCATGAAATGAAGTATATGATGGAAGGATCGGTGATACCTAAAATTAAAAGCACCTTAAAACTTCCGTTCATCGTTCATAAAACTATCCTGACAGCCGGTGAAGGAGAGTCTTACCTGGCCGAAAAAATTGCAGATATTGAGGATTCACTGCCTCCTTTTATAAAATTAGCCTATCTGCCAAAACTTGGACAGGTGCGTTTGCGTTTAAGTGGCTATGGTGATGATGAAAAGGCTGTAAACAATAAAGTAGAAGAATACGCTGCTAAGATTGTTGAACGCGTGGGCAGGTCGGTAATTGCGTTGGAAGATATAGCGCTTGAAAAGGCAATATTAGATCGTATGGCCAAAAACGAGCTTACTTTATCAACGGCGGAAAGTTGTACGGGCGGATATATTGCACACCTCATCACACAGCATCCGGGCTCGTCAGCAGTATATTTTGGCGGTGCGGTGTCATACTCTTATGAATTAAAGGAGAGTATGCTGGGCGTTAAAAATGAAACGCTTTGGCAGTACGGTGCAGTAAGTAAGGAAACCGTGACCGAAATGGTTGAAGGCGCCCTGGTAAATTTTAAGTCTGATTATGCCATTGCCGTGACCGGGATAGCCGGACCGGGTGGCGGGACAGATGATAAGCCTGTCGGAACTGTTTGGATAGGGGTAGCCAATGCTCAGAAAACGGTGACAAAAAAGTTTTCATTTGGTAACAAAAGAGAACAAAACATAGAAAGAACAGCCATTGCGGCACTAAATATGCTGCATATATTGTTAAGTGAATTTAAAAACTAAATAACTAATTTTGACGCTGTAATACATAAATATATGGCCAAATACCAACTGTTACTGCCAAAAATGGGTGAAAGCGTTGCTGAAGCTACCATCATTAAATGGAACAAAAAACCAGGTGATAACATCGCTATGGATGATGCGGTAATGGAAATTGCTACTGATAAAGTGGATTCGGAAGTGCCGTCACCTGTATCGGGGAAACTGCTGGAACAGCTTTGCAACGAAAATGATGTGGTGCAGGTAGGGGCGGTTATCGCGGTTATTGAAACTGAAGAAGCCACAAATAGTGTTGAAGAAGTCCCGGTTGCTGTAGAACAACCTGAAGTAAATATACCTGACGCTCCACAGGAGCCGGTAGTTGCCCCCGAACCAATACCAGGATTGGAACAACTGGAAACAAAATCTGCTGAGGAAAATACGGATACTTTTAAAGGTTCATCCAGGTTCTATTCGCCACTGGTAAAAAATATCGCGGCACAGGAAGGTATCAGTGCAGAGGAATTAGATAAGATACCGGGATCGGGCGCTGAGGGACGTTTAACAAAAGACGATCTGCTGAATTATTTGCAGAACCCTTCATCTGTAGGACAACGACAAGAATCTCAACCGGCAGCTGCAGAACCTATAAAAGAAACTCCAAAGGCCCAGACTGAAACTTTTGTGTCAAAGCCAGCTGAAACGACACAATCTGCCCCGGTTGCATCTGTATCAGGCAGCGATGAGATTATTGAAATGGACCGTATGCGCAGGCTTATTGCCGACCATATGGTGATGAGCAAGCAAACCGCACCGCACGTTACGTCGTTTGTTGAGGCTGATGTCACCAACGTAGTATTATGGCGTGAGAAAAATAAAGGAGCTTTTGAGAAAAAAGAAGGCGAGAAGATAACTTTCACCCCAATATTTATTGAAGCAGTGGCGAGAGCGATCAGGGATATGCCGATGGTTAACGTTTCGGTGAAGGGAAACCAGATCATTAAAAAAGCCGCGGTAAACATTGGTATGGCTACTGCTTTGCCAAGCGGGAACCTGATAGTGCCGGTTATTAAAAATGCTGATAAATTAAACCTGGTAGGTTTGACCAAAGCAGTTAACGATTTAGCAAACCGTGCACGGAATAACAAATTGGCACCGGATGATGTACAGGATGGGACATTTACCATCACTAATGTGGGTTCGTTCGGTAATGTAATGGGTACGCCCATCATCAACCAGCCGCAGGTGGCCATACTGGCCGTAGGCGCTATTAAAAAGAAACCGGCAGTTATTGAAACAAGGCAGGGTGATGTGATCGCTATCAGGCATATGATGTTCCTATCATTATCCTATGATCACCGTGTAGTGGATGGCGCTTTAGGCGGATCATTCCTGCGCCGTGTGGCCGATTATCTGGAAGGCTGGGACCTGGACAGAGCGATATAGTTATTGATCCTTACTAAAAAGTATATAGAGAAAAGGACTACCTGCTAAGGTGGTCCTTTTTTATTTTAACCAATTTTAACGGGGTGATTAAAACAAAGATTGCCGATATTTATTTATTGAATTATCTTAAATCCCGGTATTAAAATGAAAAGATTAATAATCATGATCGCTTTGGTAGTAAGTGCGGTTTCAGCATTTGCTCAGCAACCACCCATGCGGCTGACCACAGATGCGTTCGCCGATGGAACAATTATTCCTTTAAAATACACACAGGCATCACCTAACGGCGCAGTTTCACCAGCGCTGACATGGACAAATGTGCCGCCCGGAACACAAAGTTTTGTTTTATGGATGCATGATGTAGACCTGGCGTTAAATAAAACATCCGAAGATAATTTACATTGGATGGTTTGGAATATACCGGGAAAATATACCTATTTACCTGAAAACGTGCCTGCCGGATCACAACTTGCCGATGGTAGTTATCAGGTTAGCTATGCCGGCCCTAATTATCGTGGCCCCGGTGCGCCGGCATCCGGGCCTTTGCATCATTATGTATTTGAGCTGTTCGCACTGGATATAAAGGTGGATGAAAAGCCAGGCAGCACTATATTGGAAACTAAAACAAACATCTTCAAATTAATGCAAGGGCATATCATCGGCAAGGCTGCTTATGTTGGTTTATTTCACAGGCCGCAATAAATAGCATGGCTACCGGCAATGTTATTTTAGAATAAACTATAAAGGCTCCCGTTAAGGAGCCTTTTTTCATAAACAAAGCTGAAACCTTATTAAAAAACTTCAGCTGCTTGCTTTTTTGCCGGGGCTAAACTGACCCCTTTTAGCTGATCGGCAAAGGCTATGAAGGCCTTATCCGATAATATACGGTGTTGATTGTCGATCAGTTTTTGCAAATTGATCTTTCCGATAACAAATTTATAACTGCCTGAATAATAGCGTTCATGAATGTATTCAAACCCTAACTCTTCTACCAGGTCGTCATCCTCATAGCGTAAATAGATGTTCAGTTCAATATTATTAGTAAAGTTGAGGTCTTTTTTAGACTTGGCTTTTTTGTATTCGTATTGATAATCATAACGTAAGGCGGCAATATCAGAAAGAACTGCTGAACCAGTAGGGTGACCGCCTGCGCCCTTACCAAAAAAGAACTGCTGATCGGCAAAGGCAGCCTGTACAATTACGCCATTATATTCATATTCTACATTATACAGGAACTCACTTTCGTTGACAAACTTTGGTAATACAAATAAAGCCACATGCCTGTCGTCAAGCTCCTTGGCTACCGGAACCAGTTTTATTTTAAGATTCTTTTCGCGGGCATATTGCAGGTCATAAGCCGAAAGGTTTTGTATACCCATGTTAAAAACTTCTTCAGGTTTTACCACAACACCATAGGCATGTGAGGCAGCTATTACCAGCTTAAATTTAGCATCATACCCACCGACATCCATCGTAGGGTCAGTTTCGGCAAAACCAAGATCCTGTGCCTGCTTTAAAGCGGAGTTATAATCTAAATTCTCAATGAATCCTTTTGAAAGGATATAATTGGACGAGCCATTGAATATGCCGCAAATAGAATGCAGCAACTCATTATCATAATATTCCTCCAAATTACGGATGATAGGGATGCTACCGCAAACTGCGCCCTCGTATAACAAAGATGTACCATGCTGGTGCTGCAGATCGATCAGTTCCTTTAAATGTGTGGCGATCATTTTTTTACTGGCCGAAACCACATTTTTACCTGTACTTAAAGCTCTTGACACGATCTCGAAAGCAGGCTCAGTTTCGTTGATCAGCTCTACAATGGTGTTGATCTCCGGGTTATTTAGTAACTCTTCTTTATCGGTAGTAAAAAGATGAGAGGGAAGCGTGCGTTTTTTGCTGCCATCCTTAATACATATTTTGACGATCTCGAGATTTAAGTTTTTGGTTTTGATAATATCATATAATCCCTGGCCTACAACGCCAAAACCAAACAGTCCAATAGTTAATTTTTTGCTCATTATGCGGTTTGTTGCAATTCTATAATTTTCCCCTTTACGTCAGTTTTAAAAAACGAAGTAATAAAGTTGGTTAATGCTTCTGTTTCTATTAAAAATCCATCATGCCCATAAAACGATTCAAATTCAGCGAATGCCGCTTTAGGAATATGCCTGAACAGGTATTGTTGTTCCTCAATAGGGAATAGCAGATCAGATTTGATGCCGATCACTAATGTTTTTGCTTTAATGAGGCTCAAAGCCTTCTCTACTCCATGCCTTCCCCGGCCAACATTGTGAGAATCCATCACTTTGGTCAAATACCAGTAGCTGTAGGCATTATAGCGGTTCACCAGCTTTTCGCCCTGGTAGTTTTGATAGGATGAGGCTTTAAAATCATCTACCTTTTTATCATTTTCTTCCTGTTGTGTAACAGTATAGGTTTTGTATCCACGATAAGAGAGTAATGCGATACTGCGTGCCGCTTTAAGGCCTTTTGCACCGCCATCAGGTTTATTAGCATAAAAACTGCGGTCGGCAGCAATAGCCAACCGCTGCGACTCATTAAAGGCAATACCCCAGGGAGAATGACGCGCGTTGGTAGCGATCAATATTAAATTTTTAATGCGGTTTGGTTCCATAATGGCCCATTCCATAGCTTGTTGTCCGCCTAATGAACCTCCCAGGATGATCCTGATATCTTTGATCTGCAGGTGTTCAGCCAGTAACTGGTGGGCTTTAACAATGTCACGAACATTAAATTGAGGAAATGACAAATAATAAGGGTGGCCGGTTACCGGGTTTTCGCTCAGCGGACTGGTAGTACCATAAGGTGAGCCTAAAATATTGGCGCATACAATAAAATATTCGTCGGGATTAAAGTAATTATTGTCGCCAAACAACCCTTTCCACCAGTCGAATACATCGGAGTTTGCAGTAAGGGCGTGACAAACCCAAACCACATTATCGCGCTCACTATTTAATTTGCCGTAAGTGTGGAAACCTATTTCCAGTTCCCGCAACTTCTCACCAGATTCAAGTTTGAATGTTTGCGGGTATTTAAATATTTGTGTATTCATTTTGTTCGCTTGTTACTGCGGATGCAGCTGATAATTTGATCAGCCGCATTCCGTAATAACGTTATATATCACTTAAAAAAAACTACTTTTTTATTTTAGCAAATGCCTGTTCAAAATCTGCTTTTATATCATCAATATGTTCAATTCCAACTGCCACTCTAAGCAATGCAGGAGTAACACCTGCGGCTATTTGTTCATCATCAGATAATTGCTGATGTGTAGTTGCTGATGGCTGAATGATCAATGTTTTTGCATCCCCCATGTTTGCCAGGTGACTTATCAATTGCAGGCTGTCTATAAAATTTCCTGCAATTTCTTTATCACCTTTTATCTCGAACGATAACACCGCACCAAATCCATTTTTTAAATATTTCTTGGCAAGGACATGGTAGCGGGAAGAAGCTAAACCCGGATAGTTCACTTTAGCAACCTGTGGATGTTTCTCCAGCCATTGAGCCAGTTCCAGCGCATTATCTACATGGCGTTGAACGCGTAATGAAAGCGTCTCTAAACCCTGTATGAACAGGAAACTGTTAAATGGTGATACGGCAGGCCCAAAATCGCGCAAACCTTCAACTCTTGCCCTTATAATATACTGGATATTACCAAAGGGGCCACCGATGCCAAATACACTCGAGAAAACTAATCCGTGATAACCTTCTGAGGGCTCGGTGAACTGAGGATATTTCCCGTTACCCCAATTATAATTACCACCATCTACAATTACACCGCCAATGCTTGTTCCATGACCTCCTATCCATTTAGTGGCAGATTGAACAACTACATGTGCGCCGTGATCAAGCGGGCGGAACAAATATCCCGCTGCACCAAAAGTGTTATCGACTATTAAAGGCAGATCGTGCTTTTTTGCAAGGGTACCAAGTTTATCAAAATCAGGAACACTAAATTCCGGGTTGCCAATAGTTTCGGTATAAATAGCTTTGGTTTTGCTGTCGATCAATTTTTCGATCTCTTCAGCGCTGTCGTCTTTTGCAAAGCGAACATCGACACCCAGGCGTTTGAACGCTACTTTAAACTGGTTATAGGTTCCTCCATAAAGAAAAGGTGAAGTAACAAAGTTATCGCCCGCCTGTAAGATATTATTTAACGCTAGGAACTGCGCCGCCTGTCCCGATGCTGTTGCCAATGCGGCTGCGCCGCCTTCTAACGCTGCTACCCGTTTTTCAAAAACGTCGGTAGTGGGGTTCATGATACGGGTGTAAATATTTCCGAATTCTTTTAAGGCAAACAGGTTTGCACCGTGCTCGGCATTTTTAAATACAAATGAAGTGGTTTGATAAATCGGAACGGCTCGTGAACCAGTTGTTGGATCGGCTTCTTGTCCGGCATGTAATTGTAATGTTTCGAATTTTAATGTTGACATGGTTGTAATAATTTAAATGTTTTTAATTTCCTGAACGCTTAGAGTAATTTTGATTTCGGGAGCATAATAAAGACAGCTAAGTCTTTGCTTACACGTGGTTAAATAGAATCAAACGTGCGGATTAACAACAGCAACACATGCAAATACAGCCAAAACTGTAGCTATACACAGATGAGGTGACCTGGCGGTCTTCAAAAAAATTGCGGAATGTGGGTTTAATTAAATTTTTCATGGTTGTCAATTTATATCCCCCGGCGTCCATTCACCGGGCCAGGATTTGGCACCTTCTCCACCCTGGAGGGTTGCCAGCGGGTCATAGAGCCTGATCTCTCGCCGCTTCTTTATAAATCAACATCCGCCGGATGGCAGAAATTGATTTTTGGTATCGCTACCAAATAATGTTGCAAACATAGTGCATATCGGGGTAATTATCCAAATTAAATTTTATCTTTTAGGTGAAAGCGAAAAGCTGAAGGCGCAAAGCTTTTGTATTTCTTATTCTTGCTTTCTATTTTTAGCTTTTTTACTTTCAGCTATTTTTGTCGCAAACAGCCCTTAATATGGCGTCTTTACACCTCACCTATGCCTCTGATTGCAGGTAATTTTACAGCAGTCAAAAAACTTAAAGATCATGTCATCAAAAAAACAACTGCTTGCACAATATGATTTGCATAATGTGCTGTTCAACAATGTTATTGCAAACATAAGCGATGAAGAATCCAATACATGCGTAGCCGACCCGATGAACTGCGTAAAATGGCTGGCCGGCCATCTTTTATGGGCCAATGCAAACCTGGCCAATATAGGAGGCACCAGGGTGGAAGTACTTTGGAGAGATCATTTTCATACCAAACAAGGCGGAAGCGCCGAGGACTTTAATGCGCCAAAAAGTAAGCTCCCTACCTTACAGGAGATCAAAAATAAATGGAACGAAGATGCTTCGGTTATAAGAAAGGGTTTGGAAAATTTACCGGAAGAAGCATTGAACACCACCATTGAAGCAAAGCATCCTATACTCAATTTCGATAATACACTTGCCGGCTTATGGGCGTTCATCAACCATCACCAGGCATATACCATAGGTCAGATCGGTATTTTGAGAAGGGGTTTGGGTAAAGAACCGATGAGTTATTTTGCGAATTAGTTGATAGTTAATAGATCATAGCGAGAATTTCATAGCTATGATCCATTAACT
>JBEHXM010000099.1:0-20985 GCA_048498695.1 Bacteroidota bacterium | reverse complement strand
CAGAGGTGGTCAATCAATTCAAATTAATTTTACCCGAATATAAAAAACTATTAATACAATAAATGATGAAGAAAAACTTGATGTTTTTAGCTTTTGCAGCACTAGGATTAGCAAGCTGTAATGGCGGATTTAAAAAAGGCGATGGCGGATTGTTATATGACATCCATGTGGACAAGGGGGGTGCCAAGATCAAAGAGGGCGACTTTATAAGCCTTAACCTGATCGCAAAAACTGACGGCGACTCAGTTTTGATGAGCACCTATGAGCAGGGAAGGCCTATCCTTACCCTTTTGCAAAAATCGCAAAGCAGCGGTGATATTTTTGCCGGGGTTAAATTATTAGCCGAAGGCGACAGCGCCACCATCAAAACAAATATCGATTCGATGTACAAGAAAGGCATGAAAAGGCCGAACCTGAAAGGTAAGTACGTTGTTTATGAAATTAAAATTGAAAAGGTAATACCTAAAGGCAAATTAGCCGATACAGCTTTTAACAACCGCATTACTGCTTACATGAAGGGCCAGGCTGACATAATGAAAAAAGAAGAGCCGGCCAAGATAAAGAAATACATTGCTGACAATAAACTAACTGTTACCACTACTCCATCAGGATTAAATTATGTGATAAGCAAACCAGGCGTAGGGGATAAGCCCTTAGTTGGCGATACGGCAGAAGTGTTTTACACTGCCAGGTTTACTGATGGTAAGGTTTTCGAAACTAATGTTAAAGAAATTGCGCAGAAGGAGAAAAAATTCAATCCTATGCAGCAATACAAACCTATCCGTATCCCGGTTGGTGTTAAAGGTGTAATTGCAGGTTGGGACGAAGGATTGATGTTGTTAAGCAAGGGAGCTAAAGCAACATTTGTTATCCCGTCAAAATTAGCTTATGGCGAGCAAGGGTACCAGGTTATTCAGCCATTCACACCATTGGTGTTTGATATCGAAATGGTGAGCATTATCCACCCAGACCCAAATGCTAAAAAGATAGTTCCGCCGAGAACATTGCAGGAACTACAGCAGATGCAGCAGGCGGCAAAACAACAACAAGCACAAAAATAATTGACTGATAAGGTCCCCCGGTTAATCCGGGGGCTTTTTATTTTTAGATATAATAATGAGAAAGCTTGCTCTAATTGTTTCATTATGCACGGCCATAGGTTTACAGGTAAAAGCCCAGGACGATTTTGTGCATACACCTAAGGGCGCTTTGGTGAAAATCATCACAAAGAACCCCGGCGAGAAAATTAAGCTGAATGATGTGGTCACATTTGATGTGGTGCAGAAAACTGACAAGGACTCCATTCTATTTAACAGTTATGCAATGGGGCATCCTGTAAAAATACAGGCACAGGCATCCCAGAATGTCGGCGACCTGATGGATGTACTGACCATGCTAACCGCTAAGGACAGCGCTTATGTTAAAATTCCTACCGACTCAGTTTTTAAAGGTCACGAAGACCAGCGCCCGCCATTTATTGCAAAAGGAAGTTCGTTGGTGTTTACCTTAAAGATCATCAATGTGCAATCTCTTGAAGAGGCCATGAATGAAGTTAAGAATGCAGAAACAGCCGCCGCCAATAAATATATTACCGATAATAAATTGAATGTAACTACCACTTCGTCAGGACTGAAATATATAATTACTCAGCCATCAATAAAACGTAAACCTTTGACGGGTGATACTTTACTGGTTAACTATACCGGGCGAACCCTTGACGGGAAAGTTTTTGACTCCAGCATAAAAGATGAAGCTGAAAAGGCCGGTTTGAATCAACCCGGCCGAAATTATGAGCCATTACAGGTAATTGTTGGAACCACTCCTATTATAAAAGGCTGGGACGAAGGCTTGCTTTTGCTGAATGAAGGCGCAAAGGCAGAACTCATTGTCCCATCAAGCTTAGGCTACGGTTCGGATGGTTCGGGTGATATTCCACCATATAGCACGATGGTATTTGACCTTGAACTGGTAAAAATAAAACCAATAAAACATACGATGGCCGCGCCCAAACCCGCCGCAAAGAAAGCACCGGTTAAGCACCATACTGTCACAAAAAAGAAAAGCTAAGAAAAAGCCCCCGATAATCCGGGGGCTTTTTAAGAATATAAATGGAGATCAGGTATCATAAAAAAACCAGTACTGCTTGCCCGATGGATTGTGACTATGACACTAACTGTAACATGGATAAAACCTGCGTTTATAAAAAGCACAAGCGCATTACGTCGCCTGCTTAAAGTTTTAAAATACATTAAAGACAAATCTCCGTTATCACACCTATCGGGCCCTTTTTATGCTTGTAGCCCATAAAGTAAAAATTACCCGGCACTACCGGGATACTGCCGAGGAACGTTTTTAATGCGCTTTCATAATCTCCGGATAAATCCAGCCCGAAATTAAACCATTCATTTGTGCTTTTTACCCCTTTCAGGGCAAGTAGTCTTTCTCCGTAAAAATCGGTGATCAGTACACTGCCCGAAGCTGCGTGATCCCTGATCTCGTTAATGGTTTTTCGCACATCCGCTTCAGAAAGATAGAGTGTCACCCCTTCCCATAGAAAAATAGACTTCCTGTCAGGATTATAACCGGCATGCTCTAATTTCTCATACCATTTCTCGGCAGAAAAGTCGACTTCAACAAAAGTAACATGACGGGCATCGATCCCTGCTTTTTTCAGGCTGGCTATCTTTAGCCGTTGCGTATTCGGCTGATCAAGCTCAAAAAATTTTATCTTTTTATTCGGAATAAAACCATAGGCCCGGGTATCGTAACCCGCCCCCATAATCACAAATTGCTCAACCTGATCTGATGATTTGCGGATGAGCTGATCAAAATGAATCGTTCTGGAAGATACCACGGTGAAAACATTCTCCCTCCCGCTTTCGGGTATTGAAGGATTTATCTTATATCGCAAATAGCTGGGAAAGAATAGCAACCACAATCCTGTTTCGGATGCATTGGGTAAGGCACGGTATAACCTGGTAACGTTTTCATCTCTCCTTACACCATAGGCATTCATCATCCATCGTCCGCTGAGAACGGATAGCGCCGTGCTGGAAACCCCCAGCTTTTTGCTGACCGATAACTGCTTTACTGTTACCAATACGAAGCCGGCTATGGCAAGCGGGATGAAAATAACTTGTACAATGACGAAGACGATAAAAGCAATAAACTTCATTTTTGTGTTGGCTGTTGAGCACCTGGAACCAACACTAAATTACAAAACAGATTTTTAATTTTGTACCATGTTACTAACGGATACCCACACTCACCAATACTACCAAACCGACCCGGCAAAGAGGGAAGAACTAATGCAGCGATGCCTTGCTAATGGCATCGAGCGTTTGTTTTTGCCAAATGTCGATTCGGCATCCATTGAACTGGTAATGAGCCAGGTAAAAGCATTTCCGGATAATTGCTTTGCCATGTTAGGCCTGCACCCCTGTGATGTAAAAGCAAACTGGCAAAATGAACTGGATATCATCAATGCTGCTATACCTCAGCATAAGATATATGCCATTGGCGAAATAGGGATCGACCTCTATTGGGATAAAACCTTTTTAACAGAGCAGATCGAAGCCTTTAAGATACAGATCAACTGGGCGAAAAAATTGAAATTTCCTATCGTGATCCATTGCCGCAACGCGTTTGACGAGGTGTACCAGGTATTGCTGGACGAGCAGGGCGATGACCTGCGCGGCATTTTCCATTGCTTTACCGGCACATTGGAGCAAGCGCAAAAAGTGATAGCCTTAGGTTTTTACCTGGGTATAGGTGGTGTGGTGACCTACAAAAATTCGGGGTTGGACAAGGTTGTTGAACAAGTTGATCTTAAATATATCGTATTAGAAACAGATTCTCCTTATCTTACGCCCGTTCCATATCGCGGCAAACCTAACGAAAGCTCTTATTTGATCTATGTGGCACAGAAAGTAGCCGACTTGCATCAAACAAGTGTTGAAACGGTGGCTGCGATCACTACCGAAAATTCAAAAATTATATTTGGTGTGTAAAGCATTTATATATTTACACCATATTTAACATAAACCGTCCATGAGCCAGATACTGATCATTTATACCGGAGGTACCATAGGTATGATGACCGACCCAAAAACAAAGGCGCTCCGGCCGATCAATTTTGAGCAGATCATGGAGAATGTGCCTGAACTGGAGAAATTGAATTGCAAGATCATGGTGCACTCTTTTGAGCAGATCATCGATTCGTCCAACATGAACCCTGAAATATGGAGTGAGCTGGCACATCTGATCAAAAGGAACTATGACAGTGTAGACGGTGTGGTGATACTGCATGGATCGGATACCATGGCTTTTACCGCTTCGGCATTAAGTTTTATGCTTGAGAATTTGGCTAAGCCGGTCATCTTTACCGGCTCGCAATTGCCTATCAGCGCTATACGTACAGATGCCAAGGAAAACCTGATGACGGCGATAGAAATAGCCAAGGCTAAAAAGCACGACCGCTCACGAGTACCCGAAGTATGTATCTATTTCGATTATAAATTATTCAGGGGGAACAGGGCGTTTAAATACAACTCATCCAAGTTTGAAGCCTTCCGTTCGCCTAATTACCCTATACTGGCCGAATCAGGCGTGCATCTGAAATTCAGCATAAATGATATCCGTCAGCCTGTGGATGAGCCGCTCATTGTGCACAAAGACCTGGTGAATGACGTGGCTGTGTTAAAATTATATCCGGGCATTAGTCCGAAGGTGGTAGAAACTATCCTTTCAGCTGATGTGCGGGGCATTGTAATGGAAACATTCGGCGCCGGCAATACTACTACGGATAAATGGTTTACCGATTTGCTTAAAAGTGCCATCAACAGCGGCAAAGTGATACTGGATATCTCGCAATGTAAAGTGGGTACAGTTGAATTAGGCCGCTATGAAACCAGTAAGGAGCTAAAGGACATGGGTGTAGCCAACGGCTATGACATGACCTATGAGGCGGCCATCACCAAAATGATGTACCTGCTGGGCCAGTACCGCGAACCTGCCATGATCAAAGAACTGCTGGAAACTGATTTGCGGGGTGAGCTGACGGTATCGTAAAGGCTTGTCGAACAAACGGGAATACCATCTTATCAAAATCACATAGTTTTTAACTCATCATACCAGGCCTTCACAATATACCAGGCTTTCTTTTTGTCACCTTTTTCAGAGATCAGGCCTTTCCTGTTCCACCCGTCCTGCTTACCGGGTAAATTACGTATGGGTGATCTGAAATCTGCAAGTACCCAGGGGCTCACACCTCTCAGGAAAGGAATGTTTTTGAACATCGTGATCTGATCTTTAAAAACCTGCTCCTGGTATTCTTCACTCCACGAACTGGTAGTGTCCTTTGAGCCATGATTTCCGTAGAGTGCTTCTGCACCGAATTCGGACATGATAAGCGGCTTTTTATAAGGATTTTCCCAAACGATTTCACCGGGAGGCGTAGTCCATGTGCCATACCAACCCATGTATTCATTAACTCCTA
The DNA here is from genome assembly GCA_048498695.1 of Bacteroidota bacterium. GTDB lineage: Bacteria > Bacteroidota > Bacteroidia > Sphingobacteriales > Sphingobacteriaceae > Mucilaginibacter. Next base: position 15,488 of record JBEHXM010000099.1, on the reverse strand, counting down.
CTACATCAAGCACTTTTACAAGCGAATCGGCAATGGTGATCTTGTTGTGCTCATGTTGCACATTGTTCAGTGCTGAGCTTATGAGCCGTGTTGTATCAAGCGAGCGCGTGTAACCCGCCAGATCCATCAGGAAGCGGGTTCGGGCTGTTGACGAGCGTGTCTCATTTGATAAGCTCCAGATAATTACGCTGCACCGGTTACGGTCGCGCGATACCATTTCTTTCATAAAGCGCTCAGCTTTGGTCTTCACCTCAGGGTTCTCAAATTGAATACTCTGCCATATTGGGATCTCTTCCCACAGCATAATGCCCATTTTATCGGCCAGGTGCAATACATATTCATTTTGCGGATAATGCGGCAGCCGCACAAAATTGCATCCCATTTCCTTCGCCCAGTTAAGCATCATTAAGGCATCTTCGGCAGAATACGCCCGCGCACCACGTTGCGGAATTTCTTCGTGAAAATTAACACCACGCAGGAATACCGATTTCCCGTTAAGCAATATTTCATCACCCTTCACCGCAATGTTTCTGAACCCGATCTCGTCCTCTACCGTATCTGTGCCACAGGTAAAGTCGACGTCATATAACTTAGGATGTTCCGGTTCCCATAATTCGGGACGCGCTTTTGCACTGAACCGGGCCAGGCCATCATTATTTGGAAGTAAAGAAAGATGGAGTTTCAAGGCAGGAATAGCCACCTGCACGGTTTTCCCCTTTTCAGCACCATTTAATTTTACCCAACCTTCAACCCGTCCGGTATTGGCGGCTGCGAGATGAACAAAATAATCTTCTACAAAAGTTGCAGGTGTTTCCACCAGGTTCACATCCCGGGTGATACCACCATAGTTCCACCAGTCATAATCGAGCGATGGCAGGCCATCAGCCCTCCGCTGATTGTTGACCCGCAGTATCAGGGTATTTTGACCGTTTTTCAGTTTATCGGTTACCTCAAACTGGAACGGTGTAAACCCACCCTCATGACTGCCAAGCTTGATGCCATTCAGGTAAACATCCGTTATATAATTAACCGCGCCGAAATGTATAAAAACCCTGCCACCTTTTTTGCTGTAGCTAAATGAGCGCTTATACCAAATGGTGCTTTCATAATACTTCAGTTCCGGTGCTTGCGAATTGTAATCTCCCGGAACATTTAATGTACCGCTCTTTTCAAAGTCATATTCATAAAAATCGGTCTTTCCCTTTGGGTGCGCGTCTTTAAAATAGCCCCGGTCGGTACCCCGGTCGTACGGATCGATAATGGCCTGCCATTTACCATTCAGACTTGTTTTGTGCCGACCATCAATATTTGTCATAGCCGCATTATCACCAGTGCTTTGAGCAAATGAATTTTCACAAAGGCAAAGTAAAAGCAATAAAACAACCTTTGTATAACGCACGGAAGCACCCCATTTCATTGTTCTCATGATACGATCTTTATTTGGTTCTGATCCTTTAGGGGATAGGATAATAAAATCAATATTAAATAATAATCATGATATTAATGGTCTAGGGGAAACTGATCTGCATGATCTGACGATACCTGTTAAACTTTGTTAAATAACTTCCTGAACAACAAATCTTTCCCCCAAAGCCACTATTTTTGAATATAACCTGCTCATTATGTTCAAAACCTATACCAAACTCGCCCTGCGCAATCTCTGGAAACGTAAAGCCACCACTTTAATTAATGTTTTTGGTTTGGCTGTAGGTCTGGCCTGCTGCGCTCTGGTATTCCTGTTTTTTCAGCATGAACTGAATTTTGACAAAGGTTTTGATAACGGAGAGGATATTTACCGCGTGACCTCCACCTTTAAAGATGGTAGCAAGGCACCCACAGTTGGACTGCCTTATGCCAAATACCTGAAGGTCGAAATACCCGAAATAGAACAAGTTAGCAGGCTTGATCCAACCAATGGTGCTGTCATTGTACAGGTGCAGGGTGCGGGTGCCTCAACTCCGTATGTGGAAAATTCCGGCTATTGGGTTGACCCCAATTTTTTTGAACTGCTTTCTTTCCATTTCTTACAGGGCGATCGCAAAACAGCCTTTAAAGCACCAAATACTATCGTGCTTTCACAATCGCTGGCCGCAAAACTTTTTAAACAGGTGTATCCTGTCGGGAAAACCCTTAAGGCCGGGAATACTATTTATACAATTACAGGTGTTTTTAAGGAAGATTTTTTAAACCATATCCAGGCTGATTTCTTTGCATCCAATAACAGCGACCACATCAGGGAACTGATGGCCAATAATAACAGTTGGGTAGTAAATGATAATTTTTACACCTATGTTAAGCTGAAGCCTAACAGCAACATTTCGCATGTGATTGCCGAACTAAATGCTTACCTGCAAAGACATGCCGGCGCCGAACTGAAGTCGCACAGCGATCATATTACCAACTCCCTACAGGCGTTAAAGGACATCCACCTCAACGCGTCAGAATACCAGGATTACCTGGCCTATAAGCAGGGTAACATCAAATACCTGTACCTTTTAACCTCAATAGCCCTGGTCATATTGGTACTGGCATGTATCAATTATATGAACCTTACAACGGCGCAGGCTGTAGGCCGTGCCCGTGAAGTTGGCGTACGCCGCGTATTGGGAGCGGAAAAGAAATCCATCCGTTACCAGTTTTTGATAGAGACTATTATCATCAGTTTTTGCGCATTGATTATTTCCATCGGACTGGCATTCCTGTTTTTGCCGGTATTTAACAACCTTACCGGGCAGACCTTGTCCTTCTTTGCAAAAGAAAACAACAGCCTGATCTTATGGCTTGTGCTGACGGCCTTACTAACGGGTTTGGCGGCAGGCTTATATCCCGCCTTTTACCTGTCAGCTTTTAACCCTGTTAAGGTGCTGAAAGGCAACATAAGCGATTCTTCCCGCATGTTCAGTGTGCGCAAGGTGTTGATCGTATCACAGTTTGTTATATCAACCTGTTTGATATTCGCTACTATCGTCATCTGGAACCAGCTCCATTTTATGCTGAATGCCAAAACCGGGTTCGACCAGGATCAGCAACTGGTGCTTAACCTTAATGGTGAGCAGGCTCAGAAGAACAGTGCCCTGCTGGCAAAGCAGCTGGCAGGCAATGTGAATTTTAAATCGGTTACCAATGCAACTGCGCCTTTGGTATCAGGCGATATGAACCTGTACCAGACCGGCAAAACGATCAGTGACAAACAGATCGTTTTCCTCGACTTTGCCGATGAGAATTATTTAAAAACGCTTGGTCTCCAGCTGATCTATGGCAGCAACTATACCCCGGAGGTGTTTACCAATACCAATATGCAGGAAGATTCTGAACTGCACGACTTTGGCAAGCAGATCATCTTAAACGAGGAAGCGGCAAAGCTGTTAGGTTTCGACCCGGCTAAGGCAGTAGGTAAATTCGTATCGCACCTGCATAACGATATCGTATATAATTATAAGATAGTGGGTATTGTTAAAAACTATCATTATTTCTCATTACATGCAACCATCGGCCCTTGCGCCATTATGCCTGTAAACCCTTTACGTTGTACCACCATCGTTGCAAAAATTGATGGCCGCCGTGCCGCAGCCGCGGTGCAGTTTGCCTCGACCGAATGGAAGAAACTCAACCCAGATACACCTTTCGATTACGGCTTTTTAAATGAGATATTTCAAAGTGATTATACACAGGATCAGCACGAACAGCAGATGGCTGGTATTTTTACAGGCATGGCCATCTTTATTTCCTGCCTGGGTTTGTTGGGGCTGATCACTTATAGCCTTGGTCAGAAAGCCAGGGAAATAGGTATCCGCAAGGTCATTGGTGCCAGCGTGGCCAGTATTGTAATGCTGTTTTATAAGCAGTATTTCAGACTGGTGCTTATTGCCAATCTTATCGCCCTTCCGCTGGCCTGGTATTTTATGAATAGCTGGCTGCGCGATTTTCCGTACCGGACTAATATCAGCTGGTGGATGTTTGGCCTGGCTTTATCGTCCGACGTCGTCATTGCTTTTTGTACCATCGCTTTTAAAACCATCCGGGCTGCAAGCGCCAACCCGGTAGACAGTTTAAGAGCCGAGTAAAATACCAATTACCTATAGTGAATTTTTCATTTACCTGGGCATTATGGGTTTTACCGGTAGTAAATTTTTTGATTAGCCGGGCATTGCACTTTTTGCCGGTAGTAAATTTTTCCATTAGCCGGGTATTGGGGGTTTTGCCCGTAGTAAATTTTTCGATTAGCCAGGCATTGGAGGTTTTACCGGTAGTAAAAACTCAAGATTTTTATTTATAATAAACTGATAATCAATTTATTGATTTAAAATTTCAAAGAAAATGGCCTTTTCGGACTTTTTAAAAGCGTAAGCGGTTTTTAATTTTTTTATGTCTGGATAGACGAAACAGGACTTACTTAAATATACGAAAATTTTGTCACTTATTCAGGTTTATTCTCTTTGGATAACTGCGGTTTCGGTTTTTTACTTTTAAGTAAGGCCTCTGCTTCCTTTTTAACATCATCAAAAGAAATAAACTCGCCACGGTTCGCCTGCTCTATTGATTCTTTGATGCCTTGTTGTACATATAGAGGTAATTCCTGTATTTCAAGTTGATCATCCATATAACAAATTTGAAAAAATTAGTACATATTTCAGCCCAACACTTTTAAAAAATAACAGAAACGTTCTCAGCCCATCATTACTAATCCGATCCGAATTGTCTCAGGCAGGTGCAGTGGAAGCTGCACCGCCCTCAACAATACTCATACTCTAGGGGTATTAGTCTCTTTTTATATCCTGCCGATATGCCCGCGCTCGACACGCTTTTTGTAAGCTCCGTAAAATATGATCGGGAAAATGAATAGGTTAAATGTGGTATTGGTGATCAGCCCGCCGATCACCACGATGGCCAGTGGTTTTGAGGCCTCAGAGCCGATGCCATTTGACAGTGCCGCCGGAAGCAAACCAATTGCAGCCATCAGGGCGGTCATCACTACGGCACGTAAACGGTCGGCAACTCCAAGCTTAATGGAATCCGAAAACCGCCGCGCGGTATGAAATCTCAGATCCCTGATATTACTTTTAAACTTGGTGATCAGGATAACCCCGTTCTGTACACAAATACCAAACAGGGCAATAAAGCCGATACCCGCCGATATATTGAAATTGACGCCCGTAATCAACAGTGCCAGTATGCCGCCCGCTATCGCAAACGGCACATTATTTAAAACCAATAACGAGTCAGTGAAATTGCCGAACAGGATAAACAGGATGAAGAAGATGATCAGCAAACTGATCGGTACCACCTGCGCCAGCCTCGCCGATGCCCGTTGCTGGTTTTCAAAATCACCCGCCCATTCCAGGAAATAGCCTTTCGGCAGTTTTATTTGCGAGTTTACTTTTGCCTGCGCCTCCCGCACCGTGCTGCCCATGTCTCTGCCGCGTATGGAGAACTTAATGGCGCCATAACGCTTATGCGCATCACGGTAGATCATGCTGATACCGGTTGTTTTTGAGATCTCGGCTATTTCGCGCAGCGGAACTTTGTTGCCGCTGATAGAAGGTACGCGCAGGTCGCCGATGGCATCGGTGTTATTCCTGAAATCATCCGGGTAACGGATACGCAGATCGAACTTGCGCTCACCCTCATAGATCTGCGTAGCTGCCTTACCGCCGATAGCCGTTTCGATCACCGCATTGGCATCGGCAGCTTCCACGCCGTACTGGGCCATTTTTGCCTGGTTAAGGTTGATCTGCAACTCGGGCTGACCCATATTACGCAGCACGCCCAGGTCTTCAATGCCCTTTACACCTTTCAGGATGTTATAAATACTATCCTCGCGGCTTTCGATGAACTTGTAATCGTCCCCGAACATTTTTACTACGATAGAGCCTTTCACACCGGATACCGCCTCTTCCACGTTGTCCGATATCGGCTGCGAAAAGTTAAGGTCGATACCCGGGAAAAACTTGAGCTTTTCCTGCATCCGCCGTATCAGTTCTTCCTTGGTTTCGTTACGCCCCCACTTGTCCTGCGGGTAAATATCTACGTGAAACTCGATATTATAAAAGCCGGTAGCGTCCGTCCCGTCATTTGGTCTGCCGGTTTGGGACAGCACTTGTTTTACTTCCGAAAAGCTCAGGAATATTTTGCGCATCTCATTCGCCAGTTTGACCGATTCACCGAGCGAGGTGCTCAACGGCCCGGTTGCCCTCACGTAAATAGAACCTTCGTTCAGTTCGGGTAAAAACTCTGTCCCCAGCAGTTCAAAACAAGCCAGGCAGACAAACAATGTGCCTATGGTAAATGGCAGCATGATCTTCCTGAACTTAAAACACCAGCTATAGATCTGTATGCAAAGCCCGGTTACAAACTCCACAAATACATTGTGCTTTTCCTTTACGTTCTTTTTGAGAAGTACGCTCGCTAATGCCGGTACAAAAGTAAAGGTGAGTATCAATGCACCTAACAAGGCGAAACCCAAAGTCCAGGCCAGGGGCGAAAACATTTTGCCTTCCACCTTCTGAAAACTGAATATCGGCAGCAAGCCCGTAATGATAATCAGCTTGGCAAAAAAGATGCCCTTCCCGTTTACCAGGCAGGCTTGTTTAATCAGGCCCAGCTTACTCAGCCGGTTATATTTTTCCATGCCGACTTCCCTGGCACGGTTGTCGAGCACCACGAAGATCCCCTCCACCATTACCACCGCCCCGTCAATGATGATACCGAAGTCGATAGCACCCATCGACAACAAATTGGCCGACATGCCCTTTAATTTAAGACAGATAAAAGCGAACAATAAAGCCAGGGGGATAATGAGCGATACAATGAGCGTAGTGCGCCAGTCGGCCATAAAAAGGAACACAATTACCGTCACAAATATGATCCCCTCGAACATATTGTGCAGCACCGTATGCGTGGCAAAATCTACCAGGTCCTCGCGGTCATAAAATGTCCTGATCTTTACGTCAGCGGGTAAAATGTTGGTGTTCAGATCGTGTATCTTTTCCTTCAGGGCTTTGATCACCAGGCTTGGGTTTTCGCCCTTGCGCATCACTACAATTCCTTCAACCACGTCCGGGTCCCGGTCTCGGCCTACCTGTCCCAGCCTAGGCAGAGCCGATTCCGTTACCTCGGCAATGGTTTTTACATATATAGGGGTACCTTTTACATTGTTGATGACGACATTTTTGATCTCGTCAATATTGTTCAGCAAGCCAATGCCGCGCACCACGTAGGCCTGCCCGCTCTGTTCTATTACATCCCCGCCCACATTCACATTGCTTTTTGATACGGCATCATATAGCTCCAATGCCGAAACGCCATATTGCAATGCTTTTTGCGGGTCGACGGTGATCTGGTAGGTTTTTACCTCGCCGCCAAAACTGTTCACATCCGCCACACCCGGTACAGCGCGTATCTCGCGGTCAACCACCCAATCCTCAATGGTTTTCAGGTCCCTTACTGATCTGCGGTTACTTGTCAAAGTAAAGCGGTAGATCTCCCCAGTAGGGCCATAAGGCGGCTCAATAGAAGGGTTAACGCCATCCGGTAGATTGGCATCGCCAATGTGGTTATTGATCTGCAAACGGGCAAAAGCATAGTCTACATCATCATCAAACGTCACTTTTACTACCGACAAACCAAACAGAGAGGACGACCGGATGCTGGTCTTTTTCTCGGCCGGGTTCATGGCAATTTCAAGCGGACGGGTAACAAATTTTTCCACTTCCTCGGCACTGCGGCCCGGCCATTGCGAAATGATGGTCACCGAAGTATTGGTCACATCCGGAAAGGCATCAATACTGATATTTTTAAAGCTGATATATCCCCCGGCAGCCAGCAAAGCAGTAACAAAGAATACGAAAAACTTATTCTTAAGTGCGAATGACAGTACCGTTTTTATAAATCGATTCATTTTGATTGCAGAATTCGGAATTTCGAATTCGGATTTATTATTTTATTTATTACTTTTTATCGTGCACTATGTCTATCATAACCTTCTTTTCATTCCGAAATCGGCATTCCGACTTCCGACTTCCAAAATCCTATCAATCTTTAAGCGATTCAAACAGGTACACCTGTCTTGACGCCACAATCCGGTCGCCAGGTTTTAAACCGGTGCGGATATACGCTCTGTCTTCAACGCGCTTGGCAATATCTATCTGCTGTATGCGCGCATGGGCTTTGCCATCCACCACGATCACATAGTTTTTGTCATTATCGAATATCAGCGCGCGGGTATTGATCACCGGCAGGTCCTCGCCCGATTTTGCCTTGATGGTCACATTGGCAAACATGCCCGGTTTTAGTTTATTGCCGGGATTAGCGATCTTCACCCTGGCTTTGATCACCTTGCTATCGGGGTCTATCATATCGTAAACCTTGTCGATCTTACCGTCAAAAACTTTATCAGGATAGGATAGGGTAGTGATCTTCACCGGGTCGCCGGTTTGTACGCTGGCGATGTCCGATTCATAAATGTTGATGAGCACGTAAACATCCGACAGATCGGCTATGGTAAACAGGTTCTGGCTATTATCGGCCCTTACCTGGGTATTGTCGGTCAGGTTTTTTTCGATCACGAAACCCGATATGGGTGATTTAATAATATACCCCTGTGCATTGCTTTTATTAATGCCGATCACCGCCCCGGCACGTTTGCTTTCGGCTTCGGCCTTTTGATAATCGGATTGCGCCTGCTCAAAATCCTTTTGCGAAGCCAGGCCGCTTTTATAAAGGTCTTGTTCCGACTCAAAAGCCCGTTTGGCGCTTCTCACATCTGCTTCAGCAGAGATGTAATCTTTATTAAACCCCGCCATCTCAGCACTTTTCATAATGGCTAATGTTTGCCCTTTGCTGACCACGTCGCCTAACTGCACATGAACATCCTGAGCTATTCCGCTCACCATCGGGAATATCTTCACCGTTTTATTTTCATCAGGCGCAATACTTCCGGTCAGGTTGATCTCAGAAAGCGCGCTGGCTTCCTTCACGGTGTCTATCAAAAGACTGTTCAGCAGCGTGTCGGTCACCTGGAATTTTTGCTCCTTCTGATCGTCCGCATTTTCAGCATGATGGCAGCCCTGGAGCGCCATGCCGGTAACGAGCATAGCGAGGGTAAATACTGCGGTTTTATATGTAGGGTATAGCATAAGGCTTATTGTTGATTAAAAAAAGGCGTCCCGGTGGCGTAGTTTAGTTGCTCAAGCGAAAGCACCCTGTTCAGCTGCAGGTTATTCAGTTGCAGGGTATTGGTTTTATAGGAATCATAAAAATCAAGGAACTCCAGCATGCTGATATTGTGCTTTTCATAATTCTTAAAAACTTCCTGTATCAGGTGTGTAAAATCATCCTTAAACTGCGGATCGAAACTGTTATATAGCTTTTCAAGTCTTACAGCACCTTTGTAATTGGTGGCCACATCGCTCTCCACCTGGTCCTGCTGACTTTGCAGTTGTACTTTGCTCTGATCGATAGCAATGCGCGCCTGCCTGATGCCACCCTGGTTACGGTTAAAGAACGGCAGACTAAAGGCCAGTCCTGCACTCATAAAATTATCACCGTACGACCCCAGTTTATCATAATTGAATGACAGCGATACATCAGGCACAGCAGTAGCTTTCTGTAGTTTCAGGTTGAGGTTATTATAATCAACCGCCGCTTTGGTGTATTTCAGGTCGTAACGGTTGGCATAAGCCGAATCAAGCAATTGCTGGTAAGGCACCTGCGCCACCTGTTGTTGATTATCGGCGCTAACCTGAGGTTGGATATAAGTATTGGGCGATGCCTTGATCAGCAATTTCAATTCACTTTGCGTCGTATCAATACCGGATAACAAGCTATTGTATTCCGTTTGCAGGGAGTAAAGCTGCGATTGGATACGAAGCACCTCCTTTTGGGCAATATTGCCTTTGGCATACTGTTCCTTAAAAACGGTAAACGTTTTAGCTAATGAACCGATCTCCTCGTTATAGACTTTAGCCGATTGCTGCTGATAATAAATGGTATAGAAATCATTCCGAAGCGTAAATTTTAACGTCCGCAGCAAATCAAAAAACTGGTATTTAGTTTGCTCCACACCAATTTTGGCCAACTGGACATTCTTGTTACGTTTGCCGGCTAACGAAAAAAGCTGTGATACGCTGAACGACTGCTCATTGAACGCATTAGATACCCCGGTAGCATGGATACCATTGGCAAAACTGAAATCGGGGTTCTGAAAAAGCCTGGCCGTAATTACCTGTGCGCTGGCATTATCAATATTATAGCGCTGGATAATGAGGTTCAGGTTGTTCTTTATAAATTGATCTTCGGCCTGCTTCACTGTCAGCTTCAGCGTGTCGCTTACCGGGGTCTGCGCAAATGCAGTTACCCCGGTAGCTAAACACCCTATTTGCAGCAATAGAAGGACTCGAATAGACTTTGATAGCATTCTTATTTGTTTGCACAAAGCTATCGGGGAGGCGTTAGAGCAGAATTAAAGCCACATTAGAAATAGATTAGAATTTTTTTACCAGTTACTTCAGCAGTTTTGGTGGGATCAGGGTATCCTGAAAGTAATGGTAATGGAGGTGCCTATGCCGGCATCAGAGGTAATATTGATGATGCCATTAAAAAGGCTGATGATCTTACCGGTAATATACAGGCCAATACCTGTGCCATTATAATTCTTTACATTGGTACCACGGTAAAACGACTCAAACACTTTTTCCTTCTCTTCAGCCGGGATACCCACCCCCGAATCGGTGATGGTAATATTGATATGGCTGTTATCGGCATAAAGCCCGCATTGCACCCGACGGTTATCCGAAAATTTGTAAGCATTGCTGATAATATTATTCAGGGCGATAATTAATAAAGCCTTGTTCGCCCGTATCTGTAGTTTCTCCGGGTCATCGGGCAAGTTCACTATGTTAACTGCGAAAAGCCCTTTTCCGAGCTTTTCCGTCCAGTGCTCGGCCAGCTCCCATATCAGTTCATCTATGGCTACCGGGCTCAAAGCCGCCTGCGTATAGCTCATATCCACCTGTGCCAATTCCATCAGGCCGGTAATGGTTTCGTTCAGCCCTTCGGCATCGTTCAATACCGACTTCAGCGCTTTCTGGTATTCTTCGGCCGTCCGTTCACGGTTTAGTGTTACTTCTATCTCGCCTATGATACTGGTAACGGGAGTTTTCAATTCATGTGAGGCATTGGTCACGTAGGTTTGCTGTATCTCAAAAGCATTATCCAGGTGTTTCAGCAGCCGGTTAAAATTCTGCGCCAGTTTGCTGATCTCATCCTTGCCATTGCCCTCGGCAATACGCAGACTAAGGTTGCTGGCCCGCACCTGCTGCATTTGCCCTATCATGTCGTCTATCGGCTCCAATGATTTTTTGGCAAACCATCGACCCATAAAAAACAACCCGGTAATGGCTATGACGAACATAAACAGCATAATCTTAACCAGGTCGTCAATGCGCCTATGCCCCTGTATATCAATAGCCGATACCAGGATCACAAAATTACCCTGGTTATCATTATAGTAGATCCCCACGGTTTGCCGGTCGCCTTCGGTAAACGACACCTCTTTTCGCTTACGCACCATGTCGATTACTTTACTATCCCAGTATTGCTGCCGGTCTTTGATAAATGTTGCAGAGTTATCGTCATTATAAAAACGCATCACCTCGCCGGGAAGTTCTTTGAGCGAGCGTTCCTGTACATGGCTGAGCGAATCGGCCGAAATCTCATCAGCTTCCAAATAAAGCTGTGCCGCAATTTTTGCCCGGTCGTTTAAGCGGCCATAAAAATCACTGGTAGCAAATGAATGAAAAGTAAGGTAGATAACGGTTAATGCAATAAACAGGATCAATGCACTGATCAATGTAAAATAAAGCGCAAGCCTGTTTTTGATCTCCATTATTTATCGGCTTGTTTTAAAATATAGCCCATGCCTATCACGGTATGGATCAACTTGCTTTTAAAATCTTTTTCAACCTTTTTGCGCAGATAGTTCACATATACATCAATAAAGTTGGTGCCGGTATCAAAGCCGATCTCCCAGACTTTTTCTGCAATGTATTCCCTGGATAATATCTTATTTGGGTTCTGCATAAACAGTTCCAGCAGGGTATACTCTTTGGCTGTAAGCGTGATCTTTTTGCCGTCCCGTTCTGCGGTTTTGCTCCAGGTATCCAGTTTCAGATCGTCAAAAATTAAGGAATGATTGCCTTCCGCACTTTTACTACGCCGCATCAGGGCCTCCAGGCGTGCCAGCAGTTCGCTGAAATGAAATGGTTTTACCAGGTAATCATCAGCCCCGGCTTTCAGTCCGGACACTTTATCGTGCACCTGGTTCAGTGCCGTGAGCATCAATATAGGCGTGTCGCTATCTGTTTGCCTGATGTGGCGGCAAAGTTCAATACCATTGGTATCGGGCAGCATCACATCCATGATGAGCAGGTCGAACTGTTCCTGCTGTAATAATTTTTGAGCTGTGCGACCGTCCCCGGCTGTTTTCACGGTGTAGCCATGCTCCTCCAAACCTTTGCAGATAAAGGCGGAAACCTTTTGCTCATCCTCAATTAAACAGATGTGATTCATACCGAACAAATATGAGGATATTAAGGTTAATATTTGAAACAACAGATTTACAAATGGTATAAAAACCAATGATTATAATTGTATTCTAATCTGAAACTGTTAATGAGCCAGATAACACCATTCCACGTAGCCGTACCAGTTTATGACCTGGAAGTAGCCCGGCAATTTTACCGTGAAGTTTTAGGCTGCTCCGAAGGCCGGACAGACGATCTGTGGACCGACTTTAATTTATACGGCCACCAGTTCGTTATCCATTATAAACCCAAACCGGAGAACGCGGCGGCAAATCATACCAACCCGGTTGACGGTCATGATGTACCCGTACCACATTTTGGCGTAGTATTGGAATGGGATGAATGGGAAAAGTTAGCCGAACGTCTTAAAAAACACGGTGTAAAGTTTATCATCGAACCGCATATCCGCTTCAAAGGTCTGCCCGGCGAACAGGCTACCTTGTTTTTTGAAGACCCATCAGGCAATGCTTTGGAGTTTAAAGCTTTTAAAGATATGGGGCAATTGTTTGCGAAGTAGCACCTTGTCATGTTGAGCGATAGCGAAACATCTTCTTCGCCCTGCTTATCGAATGTGCATGTAGAAGAAGATTCTTCACTGCGTTCAGAATGACAAATTGTTTATAAGGTTAGGCTTTTAAAATATCCGCTGCTTGATCACCTCCATAAAATCAGCCTTGAATTTCTCGCTTACCGGTATTTGTTTGCCGGCAATATAGATATGGTTATCCTGGAATTTTTCCAGCTGTTTGGTATTTACGATGTAAGAGTTGTGCACCCGCACAAAAGGCAGCGGTAATTGCTCTTCAATCTCTTTTAGCCTGCGGTAGATCAGTAGCTGACCGGTATGCGTAACCAGTCGCACGTATTCTTTCTCCCCCTCAAAATATACGATATCCTCCAGCCTGACCTTGCTTAATGTTTTGCCCGATTTTACAAAGAAATACTCTTTTTCGGGAACAGAAACAGGCCGCTCCTCCTGTACCTTATTACCAAAATGAGCTTCAATTTTTTGCGTGGATGCAAGGAAACGTTTTAAGGTGATCGGCTTTAATAAGTAATCAATGGTTTGAAAGGAATAACTTTCAGCCGCATATTCTGAATAAGCCGTGGTAAATACAATTTTAGTTTCCGTAGGCAATAAGGCGGCCATTTCCATGCCGGTTAGCTGCGGCATGTTGATATCCAGAAAAATAAAGTCGACCTTATGTTTCTTTAAAAATGCCATAGCCTCCAGCGCATCGTAGCATTTGGCCAACAGCTGCCATTGGGTTGACTGATGGATCAGTATCTCCAGCAGGTTAACCGCATTGGGTTCGTCATCTATAATAATGCAACTTAAATTCATGATAGCGGCACCTTTAAAAATGCGGTGAACTGTTTGCCTGTACAATCAATATTCAACTCAAATTCTGTTCCGTAGAGCAAGGTAAGGCGTTTTCGCAGATTTTCAATGCCAAAACCATGCGATGCATCTTGCGCCTGTTTTCGGGGTATGCGGTTATAGGTCTGGAAAAGCAGGTAACCGTCCTGGTGGATCAACGAAATATCTATCTTATTATCACTGCTCGATTTATCGATGCCGTGCTTAAATATATTTTCTACGAAGGTCATCAGCAGCATGGGCGGGATGCGCGATTCAGCACTATAGTCCTTGACAAAATTGATCTCCGTTTCGTGCCTGATGCGGATCTTCTCTAAGGCGATATAGTTCTCAATAAACTGTATCTCAGTTTGTAAGGATACCTCGTCCTTGGGGCTTTCATCTACAAAATACCGCATAATGTCCGACAGGCGCTCTATCAGCTTGGCCGTACGCGGGGCCTCGCGGTAAGCCTCGTAATAGATATTGTTAAGGGTATTGAACAAAAAATGCGGCTGCACCTGCGATTTTAACAGATTCAGTTCGGCCTGGCTTTTTTGAGCTAATATTTTTTCTGACTGCTGTTTCAAGGAGAAATAAGCGATGGCAATACGGAAGACAAAGCTGAGCAGGTAGGTTAAAAAACCCGCTACGATAAAATTTATCGACATGCTTGCCGTCCATTTCTCATGCTCTTTGGCAAAAAAAGTATTGTACAGGTACATGATCAGGTAACCGCGAGCCAGGCCACCGCCCACCATGAGAATGATCACATAGATCACATACTGCACCTTTCGCCCTGTCTCATAAAAGCGGGGGAACAGGAATTTGATGTTCCCGTAAATTACCGTTACGTAAAAAGCGGTATTGATCAGCGTAAAACTGCCTGCCTGCAGCGGACCATCCTCTGGTAACAGCGAAAAAAAGAGGATCAGGAAAACGGCTATCCATATCAGCCATTGCAGCTGGGTAGTGGTGGCCTTTGCAGTAAAATTCATTTTTAAAATTACAAAGCTTTTTGATTATGCATATTCATTTTCAATAATTGGCCTGTTTTATTCAATAAGCGCCGTCATCAGTTCAATGCTTATAGCTAAAATATTTTTTGGTCGCTGATATTCATGGGTTATTGAGCCTTTCAGGCAAAATATTAGAAATAAAGCGCTTGTGGTTGAAATAATTTTTTGTGATAAAGAATAACCCGGAGCTTTAATCATCATTAACCCATATATACATCCTTATTTACCGGACATGAAACTACATTACCTGGCAGAAAAATTGACTCCTTTAATTGCAGCTGTTCTATTGCTTCTTTCGCATTCAACCAATGTGCTGAAAGAGATGACCAGCAACAATATGCTGAATGTAGTTTCTGTCTGGAATAAGGGCATTATCATTTCCAGCGAATATTTAAACCCCCTCACACATGAAAAAAATTCTTGCAGCCGGTATTGTACTGGCCACCATTCAACTTGCCCTCACCATTCCTGCGCAGGCACAACTGACTGCCCTGCCAAGCGGGGGCAATAAAAGGGCCTCCGTCAGCA
>JBEHXM010000098.1:0-21196 GCA_048498695.1 Bacteroidota bacterium | reverse complement strand
AACTGCTCCGCTGAAATCGTCCGGAAACCGTCATCCTGAGGGAGTGTGAAGGCGGGCAGCAAATATCCGAAACATTAATATTAGGCGGCATTTCCTGCATCTTCTGGACGCTTACCATGCAAACCACCATCAAGTATGTATCCATTACCTTACAGGCGGATAACAAAGGTGAAGGCGGCATATTCTCGTTATTTTCGCTGGTGCGCCGCAAAGCAAAATGGCTCATCGTACCTGCAGTAATAGGCGGCTGCGCCTTACTGGCCGATGGTATTATTACCCCGCCAATCACCATATCAGCAGCCATTGAAGGGCTTGAATCGAAATTTCCTCATTTGCATACGGTTACTATAGTTATCGCCATTATCGGCGTGTTATTTATCATACAGCAATTTGGTACCTCGCTGGTGGGTAAAGCATTCGGACCAATTATGTTTATCTGGTTTGGTATGATGGGTGTATTAGGTCTTGCCAATATCATCCAGATGCCGTCCATCATCAAAGCTTTAAACCCATACTATGCCTACAAGCTGCTGAGCAGCAGTAATTATGACGCATTTATTGTTTTAGGTGCTGTTTTCCTTTGTACCACCGGAGCAGAGGCTTTATACTCCGACCTTGGCCACTGCGGGCGTAAAAATATTCGTATCAGCTGGATCTATGTAAAAGGCTGCCTGATCGTTAACTACCTGGGCCAGGGCGTTTGGTTATTGCATCGTAACGGGCAAACGTTGAACCTGAACCTGCATAATCCTTTTTATGAGATCATGCCGCAATGGTTTTTAATATATGGTATCGGCATTGCTACCATTGCCGCCATTATCGCCAGCCAGGCGCTGATATCAGGCTCGTTTACCCTGATAGCGGAGGCAGTGCGACTTAACTTATGGCCAAAAGTTAAAATTGTTTACCCAACCGAGCAAAAGGGGCAATTATATGTTCCCAGTGTTAACTGGCTGCTTTGCGCCGGTTGTATAGGGGTGGTGTTATTGTTCCGTCATTCAGATAAGATGGAAGCTGCATATGGTTTGAGCATTACGGTAGCTATGCTGATGACCACCATCCTGGTGTCAAAATTCCTGGCAAAAAGGAAATTCCCAACTTATATTATCGCTACTTTCCTGGTGGTCTATATATTGATCGAAGGATTGTTCCTGTCAGGCAACCTGGCGAAATTTGTTCATGGCGGTTGGTTCACCCTGTCGGTAGGTGCAGTTTTATTCTCCATTATGTGGACCTGGCATATTGCCCGTAAGGTGCGTAACCGTTACGTTAAGTTCATTAATATCGAAGATTACTACGGTATTTTGAAAGAATTGAGTGAGGATGAATCTGTGCCGAAATACTCGTCACAACTGGTTTACTTAACCAGCGCTAATTTCGATTCAGAAATAGAATCAAAAATTATCTATTCGATATTACAAAAACAACCTAAACGGGCTGATGTTTACTGGTTGGTGCATGTGGATGTTGTGGATGAGCCTTACCGCCGCGATTATGAGGTTAATTCTTTGGTGCCCAACAAATTGATCCGCATAGATTTTAAACTGGGGTTCAGGGTGGAGCAACAGATCAACTTGCTATTCAGAAAGGTGGTTGAAGATCTGGTGAAAAACGGCGAGGTGAATATTACGAGTACTTATAAATCATTAAGCAAGCATAAGATAGTAGGTGACTTCCGTTTCGTGGTGATCGAAAAAGTACTTTCCCGCTCGCACAAGCTTTCTTTTTATGAACGCTTTATTATGGCGTTTTATGTATACCTCAAAAAAGTCAGCCTGTCAGAAGAGCGCGGTTTTGGCCTCGATCTGAGCTTTGTAACGGTAGAGAAAGTGCCGCTAATGCTTACAGACCCGGAAGTGGTGGAAATTCACCGTATATACAGCCAGGACACTTAGCCATAAGTATGACCTATTAGGACATAAAAGTTTATTCTAAGCCTTTTAAAGTCGCTTTTTCCTTGCCCAATACGCTGTGTTTATAGCTGTAAGTGAAGTAGATAACAAGTCCGATTATCAGCCAAACTATAAAGCGGATCCAGTTGGTATAACCCAATTCTGTCATCAGGTAGAAGCAGCTTAAAAGCCCCAATACAGGTATTAACGATAAGTTTTTAATAAAAGCAAACACAGCTAATGTTCCCGATAGAATAATGAACATGAAGAAAGGGAAATTTTCATGTGCATTCTCTCCGTCGAACAGATGCTTGATATCATTGCTGAAAAAATACATGCCTGCTATAAAAACGACGGGTACTATCCATTTTGAATTAATATAAGGCAAGTGAAAACGGCCTTTCTGTGCTTCTTCGCGAGGAAGTAATAATACCCCGCCGCAAACCAATACGAATGCAAAGAGGGTGCCTATGCTGGTCAGGTCGGTAACAATGGTGAGGTTGACGAATAACGCCGGTATGGCAACTACAAAGCCGGTTACGATGGTTGCAAAGGATGGCGTATGATATTTGGGATGGATGCGTGAAAATACCTTTGGTAACAAGCCGTCACGGCTCATGCTCATCCATATACGCGGCTGTCCTAATTGAAATATGAGCAGTACACTTGCTGTTGCTATAACCGCACTAAAAGATATAATACCGCTTATTTTGGTAAGACCAACTTTGTTAAACACATAAGCCAAAGGGTCGCCAACGGCGAGGTCCTTATAACTTACCATGCCTGTAAGCACCAGGGCTATCAGTATGTAAAGCACTGTACAAATAATGAGTGAATAGATCATTCCTCGCGGCAGGTCGCGCTGGGGTTTCTGACATTCCTCGGCAGTGGTCGATATAGCATCGAAACCAATGTATGCAAAAAACACACCTGATACGCCTTTCATCACCCCGCTAAAGCCATTTGGCATAAAGGGATGCCAGTTGGCAGGTGTAACATAAAAAAATCCTATGGCGATCACTACAATCACAATGGCTATCTTCAAAAATACCATCGCATTGGTAGCCTTTTTGGTTTCGCGGATACCCACATATACCAGGTAAGTGATGGCAACCACAATCAATAATGCGGGAATATTTGCGATCAGTTTAAAATCTCCAAAACCGGGTGCCGTGTTCCATGCTAAAGCACCTTGTTTAAGCATATCGGTTATGTCCGACAGATGATGACTTGCTGTTAATTCCTGTATCTGTTCATGAGCTTTAAAAGCTGTAAAATAATCCATGGTGAGGTACTCGGGCACATGAATATGAAAGCCTTCGAGCAGGTTAACAAAATAGGTGCTCCAGGATATGGCCACAGCAATATTGCCTATGGCATATTCCATTAACAGGTCCCAGCCGATTATCCAGGCGATCAACTCACCAAATGAAGCATAGGCATAAGTGTAAGCACTGCCGGCAACAGGTATGCGCGATGCAAATTCGGCATAGCAGAGGGCAGAGAATCCGCAGGTAATGGCTGTGATGACAAATAAAATGGTTACACCTGGTCCGCCATGGAAAGAGGCAAGTCCTATGGTCGAAAATATCCCTGCTCCAACTACAGCAGCAATACCCATCAGGGTAAGGTCTTTTACATTTAACTCTTTTTTTAAGTGAGAGCCCGAATGTTCGGCATCACTAAAACCGCTTGCAACATCAGCTAATATTCTATTAATGGATTTTTTACGGAATATACCTTTCGACATTTAGTTTAAATGTTAAGACTAAGCCCAAACATAACTATTTTTTTGCATTGAATTAAATACCATATCTGCTAACTTGCGCCCATGAAACGGAATATAAATGAGGTATTACGCAGTATAAAATGGCTGTTGATCCCTTATTTAATACTTTTGTGTATTTGCCTGGTGATCAAACTCATCTTTTCACGAGAAACCATCTATTTTACCGTAAATGGGATGAATAACCCCGTTGGGGATTTTTTGGCGCCGTATGCAACTGACCTTGGTAATGGCTGGACGGCAGTGATCATTGCAGCTGTATTTACTTTATTCAGCTACCGAAAGGCATTGATAGTTGCTTCTGCATATGCTGTAACATCCTTAAGTGTACAAATACTGAAATACATCTTTGATAAGCCCCGCCCGATATTGTATTTCAAGGATCAATTGAGCAGGATACATTTTGTGAAAGGAGTTGAAATGTTAAGCTTTAATAGCTTCCCATCCGGGCATACGGTGACTGCGTTTACTTTAGCGGTATTATTCACCTATTGGAGCAGGAATAAAGCCCTTGGGCTATTATTCCTGCTCATTGCTGTTATTATAGGTTATTCGCGTATGTATTTAAGCGAACATTTTTTTGAAGATGTAACTGCCGGATCGGTTGTTGGATTAGTAATGACGGTTATCTGGCTTTACTGGCTGGATAACAGGGTATTTATACAACGTCCGGGATGGCAGAAGGGATTGCTTGGTTAATTAAGCTAGTTCGTTACTTCTCTTCCTGAAAATCAACCAGGCTAATAATCCTATAACCAAAACACCGCCACCAATCTCAAAAATCAGGTTATTGTTTGTGCTTTTTGACGCATTTGTTTCAGTATACTGGTCAGCACGCTGCAACGCTGGCGAAAGCTTAATAGAGCTGAAATAGGCCTTGTCTTCATCCTTTACAAGGTCTTTACGGGTGCTTGAATAACCATACTCAAAGGTGTAGGTAGCGTCCTGAGTATATAATAGTACAAAATTACGGTACTGGTCATCACCTGAAGGATCTTTGGTAAACAACGTAAAGGCCTTTGCTTTTAGAGTGCCAATGGTTGTATCACGTACATTCTGTGCACTGCCATTGCCGCTTTGGCTTTGTATCCCGCTGATATATTTTTTTAATACAGAATTAAGATCCTTTTCTTTCTTAAGGGGCTGATTGTTTGCTGCATTAGGCTCCCTGATAGTGATCATATAACCCAGATCGGTATTTGCAGAATATATCTGTTGCCCTAAGGTATCTTTCTTTGTGTTTTTGGCCGGAAGTGAAACTGTTACAAGGCTATCTAACTTTACCGGCTTATATCCTTGTCCGTATACTGCATCAACCAGAAACAGTATAGTAAATAATATAATTAGCTTTTTCATAGTCCTTATATAAACTCTTTAATACCTAAAAAGTTTAAAACTATTTACAATAAGTAAACTGAATAGTTAATTAATACGCTGATAATAAATATTTTGCAAGTAAAATTATTAAGATAATTTACACTGTGCCGACAGTATATGTAACGCGGATTATCAGCTTAAATACAGTGTACCATCTTCCTTAAACCGCACAGTTGCCTGTTTATCGCAGAAAATATTTCACTGCGTTCGGTATGACAAGTAAGGGAATGATAAGGTTACAATTTATCCATTTCACTCTTCACAAACTCGGCCAACTCTTTTACATAAGCTGCGCTGAAGTCAAATTTGATGCCGGCGGTTTCGTAGATCTCTTTAATGGTTTTGGTATAGCCCAATTTCAGTGCGTCCAGGTATTGCTGTAAACCTTTTTCGGGATTCTCCTCATAGTTTTTCCATACGGCAATAGCGCCTAACTGGGCCATGCCGTATTCGATATAATAGAAAGGTACCTCAAAAATGTGCAACTGCTTTTGCCATAAATTAGCTTCGGCTTCTTTATGCTCACTCCAATCTGCAAAGCTGGCGCCGAATGTTTCATATATCTGCATCCAGGCCTCAGTGCGTTGCTCATCGGTATGAGTTGGGTTGGTATATATCCAATGTTGAAACTGGTCGACCACGGCTACCCAGGGCAGGGTTTTCAGCACATCAAATAGTTGGTCGCGTTTGGCGCGTTTAAGGTCTTCCTCATTGTCGAAATACACATCCCAGTTGTCCATTGATATAAGCTCCATCGACATGGACGCAAGTTCAGCAACTTCCGAAGGACAATGTTTAAAATCATTCAACTCCAGGTCGGCAGTTAAAAAGGTGTGCACTGCATGGCCACCCTCGTGTACCATCGTGGTCAGATCACGGAAAGTATTGGCCGAGTTCATGAAGATAAAAGGTGCACCTGTTTCTGCAAGGGGATAGTTGTAACCACCCGGAGCTTTTCCTTTACGGCTCTCCACATCAAAAAGCTTGTTTTCTTTCATGATCTCCAGGCGTTCGCCCAAATAGCGACTGATATTGCTAAAGCACTGGATTGATTTTTCAATGAGTTCGCTGCCATTTTTGAACGGCTTTAAAGCAGCCTTGCCGGATACATCTACATCCAGGTCCCAGGGTTTAAGACTTTCGAGGGCTAATGCTGTTTTACGCTTTTCGGCCTGCTCGTGTAAGATAGGAACTATCTCCCTTTCAATAGCTTCGTGGAAAGCATAGCAGTCCTGCGGCGTATAATCAAAGCGACCCAGCGCCTGGAACATATAATCCCTGAAATTTTCAAATTCAGCATTCAAAGCCACCTTATGCCTTAGCGCACGCAGTTGATCAAACAGCTGATTAAGCTCATCTTTGTTTTGCAGTCTTCGGGCAGTTATTTTTTCCCAGGCATCCTGCCTTTTACTGCGATCGGTATCTTTTAATAATACAGCGGCCTGCTCTAAAGTAAATTCCTTATCACCTATGTGTACCGACATTGCGCCGGTGATCGACTGATATTTCTGCTGCTCTACCTGTATCTCGGTTTGCAGCGGTATGTTTTCCTCCCTGAACAACTCCAGCGCTTTTTTTACCCCACGCAGGTAGATAAAATATTTTTCTTCATGCAGTTTATCGGCCCATTCGCTGTTCACCAGCTTCTTGTTCAATTCATTGCTGTATGGAGCTATCTTAGGTTCTATTTCTGTAGCAAAATACTGAAATTTTTGAAGCAGTTCTTCACTCATGGTATCGCAGGTCATGCGGATGTAGCGCCACGCAAAATCTTCTTCCAAAGCAGCTTCCAGTTCACTGCGGTTTTGCAGCCAGTGTTCCAGTTCTTCAACAGAGTTGATGGGGCGTTCGATCAGCTCTTTAAAAAGTGGTTCAAGGGTTTCCCATTTAATTTCGAAATTCTGGGGCAGGTATGTTCTTGTTTTTTTGTGTATCATGATTTAAAATATGCAGATATGCAAATGTGCAGATGTACAGATGATAATCAAAACAAATGTTGAATTAAATGAGGCATCAGAATGTCAACTTTTACCTGAATAGTTCGTATAATAGCATTCGAATATTTTACCTAAGCCATTTATGAAATTAGTCACCACCTTATCGCTCATTGTAATAACTGTTACATTTTTTTCCTGCTCAAAAAAGGGAGATCAGAATAATGTAGTTACTCCTGTTAACAATGCAATCACTTTTACTGGTATTAATAATGCAGATTCTCTTAAAGGAACAGTATCTGCGCAAATAACGGCTTCCGGCAATCAGCCTCAGAAGATCGAAGTATTTGCCAATGATTCATTGATCGCAACTGCAAATAAAGCGTCTTATAATTTGCAATGGAATACGTTGGGAGTGGTAAATGGCAATTATAAAATTAAAGCAGTAGCTTCTTATGATGGCGGCAAACAGGTAGAAGCTTCTGTTGATGTTATAGTTCACAATATAATAATAACCTTAGAGATCGATCCTAAGATCAACGGAATGTATAATAATATTATGTACATAGTTGCCGATTCAGATGGTACTGTGCTGAATTCAATAAAATACAATGGTACTGATAAGTATATCCAAATAGCAGGTAAACATCCAAGTCTTAAAAGCAGGTGTGCTGTATTTGAAGTGCGGACTAATAATATATCTTCATTTACTTATATTACTGGTTACATGAGTATACCTAAAGGAAGTGTTTGGGATTTGCGTTTTCCTCTCAATAATACCAACCCTACAGACATCTCTACGAATCTTACCTTTTCTAATTTACCCGCTTTTAAGAGATTGACACTTAGTACAGATGTATACGGACTGACATATACAACTCCCAACAATATATACCCATCAACAGATTATGGTTTTACTACGCCAACAGGTAAATTATTTGTGCAATATTTAGATAATAATGACAATGGCTATTATACTCTTATGAATATTGATGCCACACAAAGTAGCTCTACAATCAATCTGGCCAATAACACCTATCAACAATCCTTAAAAAAAACCTTTACAATAAATGGAGCTTCACTTGTAAACCCCAGCATTTATGGCAAGAATGATAATAATTATGACTCTTATTACTTGCTGGATAATGCTTATTTTCAAGGGTCAAATGCGGAATACTTTTATCCTGATGGTATATTTACTCAATTTAAGACCAGCATCTTCTACGACTACAATAATATGGACTGTATTTCTACATATTTAGATCTACCACCACAAAACATTGTTCCTTTTGGACCATCAATAACAGTTACAAATAATGCCTTAACTAATTTTAGTTTTACGTCACAGGGAAGTCTCGACTATTATTGCGCTGTTTTCCAAAATGCTTCAATTAATAAGTATATACAAATATTTTCGCCTTCGACATATCATGCATTCCAATTTCCTGATATATTAAAATTGACAAATTTGTCAAATATGACGACAGGGGATTTTAAACTATCTGCTTTTACCATGTTTAAGACACCTGGATTTGTTGAAAGTAAATTGTTAAGCTATTACAATCCAAATATGTTTTCACAATTGTCACTGGCGTCGCAATCGGCAACGTTGTATTTTCAATAGCTTTTTTTAAACAATGTTTCTGACAACAGCTTGATTCCATCCTTATAGGAAGTCGGCTTAAAATTAAACGCTTTTTCAAATTTATCCGAGTTGAAGTTATAATCGTGATCGTACTGGTAATACATTTCAACAGTACCCATTACTACTTTAACAAATAGCCCATACAGCCAAAGCATCGTTTTATTTACAGCCATGTATTTGGGTTGGACGCCATAGATACTGGCGGCCATTTCGATAAACTGAACTCCGGTTATTGGTGCTGCCGTTGGCATGTGCCATACCTGGTTATCACTATCCGGGGTTTGCCCTAATAGATACATCCCTTTGCCCATATCCGCAATATAGCTGAAATTGTGCAGCTTCTTAGGATTGCCTATCCATTGCGCACTTTGCTTTTTGGCGTATTTATCCAGCACCATCATATCCACAAAACTGTTCATGCTGTCTGTTCCATAAAAGTCTGCCCCCCGGGCTATACTGGCCCTGATGTTGCCAGCTTTAGCTTCATCCATTAATTGTGTTGCTATTTTAGCACGTACTTCGCCTTTTACACTGATTGGGTTGTATGGGGTAGTTTCGAGCATTGGGCCGTCGACCAGGCCATACATATATACATTGTCGAAGAAGATGAGTCGTGCACCGGATTCTTTACCCAGGTTGATAAAGTTTTGCATGATTACCGGCCATTGCTGCTGCCATATATCTTTGTCGTACACCAAACCTGCGGTTAAGTAGATAACGGTTGAACCTTTTGAAGCTTCCAACAACTCGTTATAATTCAGCAGGTCAGCTTTTCGCCAGGTGATACTTTTACTGACGGATTGGATGGGCTTGCGGCTCACCAGGCGGACGGTTTCATTGTTATTTGTTAGTTCGCGGGTAAGTGCATTGGCAACTGCCCCGCCGGCTCCTAATATGGTATGCATAACTTTTTCTGTTTTGATTGATACAAATGTACCGGGGTAATTTTGCTCAAAACGTTAACAAAAGATAAGAATTTGAAGGAATGCGGAAGCCGGAATGTCGAATGCGAAATGATCATTTTAAATAATTCCGAAATCGGCATTCCGACTTCCGAAATCATTTCACTCCCAATAATATCCTCTTTCTTATCCGCGAAAGCGAAACCGGGGTGATACCTAAGTAATTGGCGATGTAGTGCTGCGGCATACGCTGCAATATTTCCCGGCCGGTGCTGAGTAATTGCAGATAACGCTCTTCAGGTGTTTGGGTGACGAAAGCGGTAACCCTGTCTTCATAACAAATCAAATAGTGTTCGGCTATGAGCCTGCCGAAGCGTTCCATTTTATAACCAAGCATAGGATTGTTCAGCATATCATCCATATCCTTGCGGGTAAAGGTGATCAGCTTCGTATCTTCCAGCGACTGTATGTGAACAAACCCCGGTTGCCCTGTTAGGTAACTTTTGTACGAGCTTACGAACTCATTTTCAAAACTGAAATAGCCCGTAATATCCTCGCCATCCTTTATGTGATAATAACGTACAGATCCTTTTGCAATAAAACCCACCTTATCGCAAACCTTGCCGGGTATGGCAAAGTAATGCTTCTTTTTCAGGCTGCTTAAGGTAAGATGCTGGGTAAACAGTATCCATTCAGCCTCATTAAAGTCAACGTACTTTTTAAGCTGTTCCCGGAATTGCTGAAGTGCGGCAGAAGCATCCATATATTAAATTTATAAGTGCATCCCGAATACAATTTGATGCAGGGTAAGTACCCGGTCTAACAAAAAGAACACGGCGAATACCACGCTGGCTATGCCGTTGGTAGTCATAAATGCAAAGTTGACACGGCTCAGGTCGTTGGGCTTAACCAGGCGGTGCTGGTAGATCAGCATCGTGCAAAAGAAAACGATGCCTATATAATACGGCCAGCCAACTATGGTAAAAAATATGGGTGTAATAATAAACACGGCTGATAATATGTGTAAAAAGCTCGACAAGCGCAAAGCACTTATTTTACCAAGGTAAGCAGGGATAGAATGCAGGTTTTCGTTGCGGTCAAAGTCCTCATCCTGCAGGGCATAAATAATATCGAAACCGCTTACCCAGCAAAGTACGGATAGCGAGAAAAATACAGGTAGTAAAGCAAACGCGCCGGTCACCACCAAATAAGCACCGATAGGGGCAAGGGATAAGCCCAAACCCAGCACCAGGTGACAAAGCGCGGTAAACCTTTTGGTAGCGCTATACCCTAAAACAACCGTAAGGGCCACCGGCGATAAATAAAAGCAAAGTCGGTTAATAAAGAAGGTGGTGATAATAAACAGAGAACAATTGATAATGGTAAAAGTTAAAGCCGACGCCGGACTGATCCTGCCTGCCGGAATATCGCGCACTTTAGTACGCGGGTTTTTGGCGTCAATGTCCCTGTCGAGGTAACGGTTGAATGCCATAGCCGAGTTACGGGCAAAAACCATGCAAAGTACCATCAACAACAGCTTTACCCAGTCGAAACGGTAGCTGGTAGTGGTAACTGCCAAAAAGAAGCCGATAAAAGCGAACGGCATAGCAAATATGGTATGCGCAAAAGTGACAAGGGATAAATATTTTTTCATGTATGTTTTAATAATGAATATCGAATGTCGAATTGTGAAATTTCGAAGTTGCAAATTATTTCATCATTCATTATTCAGAGTTTGGCGTTCGATATTTAATCTTTTTGATATTCCGGCACCACAAAGTTTCTGTTCACCCCATCAATAAAGCCCAGCACTTCATCACGACCCAGTTGTGTTTCGGCAGAGGTAACAAATATAGGAGGTACTTCATCAAAGGTGGCTAAAAGTGCCTTTTTAAATTTAGCAATATTCTGATCTGTTTTGATGGAAGATTGCTTATCTGCCTTGGTAAATATCAGCACAAACGATAGTCCTTTTTCTCCAAGCCAGTTGCAAAATTCAATATCGATCTTTTGCGGCTCCAGCCTGCTGTCGATCAGCACCATTACGCATTGCAGGCTTTCGCGCTTATCCAGGTAAGTACGGATAAACTTATTCCAGTCCTCTTTTTTGCTTTTGGAGATACGGGCATAGCCATAGCCTGGCAAATCTACCAAATACCACAAGTCATTGATATAAAAATGATTGATCAGCTGCGTTTTTCCGGGTGTTTGCGATGTTTTGGCCAGACCTTTTTTAGCAACCAGCATATTGATGAGCGAGGATTTTCCAACATTTGACCGGCCGATAAAAGCATATTCGGGTTTTAACGGGGGCGGCAATTTGGATACCTGGGTATTACTGCAAATGAATTCGGCAGATTTTACAATCATGGTGCAAAGGTAGTGATTAGAGATTAGTTAATTGGAGATTAGAGATTAGGAATAGTATAATCACCAAATTAAATGTTGTAACATATATTGATATGCTATGACATTTCTTATCAGGTTTATCAGCACCTTTGCATAACATTTCAACTTTACAACAAAGAAGAAACATGGAAAATTATACTGTCCCCGCCAATACCCGCATTGGGCATGTGCATTTAAAAGTGAGCGACCTGCAACGGTCAATGGATTTTTACTGCGGATTGCTCGGTTTTGAACTGATGGTGAAGTATGGCACACAGGCTGCTTTTATATCGGCGGGCGGTTATCATCACCATATTGGTTTAAATACCTGGTACAGCAAAGACCAGCCACCTGCGCCCCGGACAGCGCCCGGTTTATTCCATACCGCTATATTATATCCCGAACGCAAGGATCTGGCTGTCATATTACAACGCCTTATCGATGCCAAATATCCCATTACCGGCGCTTCCGATCATGGCGTATCAGAGGCTATTTACCTGGATGACCCTGACGGTAATGGCGTTGAATTGTATTGGGACCGGCCGCGCGACCAATGGCCCAAAGATGATAATGGCGACCTCACTATGTTTACTGAATCGTTGGATATACACGGGTTGCTGGCGCTGAATGGTTAAATAGATCATAACCCTACCGTCATTGCGAGGTACGAAGCAATCTCTAGACTATACAGAGCGAATAGTAAGGTGTAGAACCGGTACAGTTAGCCTGCCTAAGTAGAGATTGCTTCGTGCCTCGCAATGATGCGTGGAGAGAGGTGTCCCGCTGTCCCGTATGGCTCGCTTTATAGAACTGTGACAAGGTGTGACAATCTATATTGGTTCAATCAATAATTATTACTAATATTATAAATTAAAAGATTGAACCTTGGAACCTAAACCATCGAAATCATTCAGTCCACGTGAATGGAGAATGATCGTCACAATTATTGTAATATTAGAAGCATTCATAGCTTATTTGTCATTTATTTATGCCGATAATAAAAGTGCGTTAGGATATACATCATTTGCAGGCACAGTAATATCAATAATACTTGCTGTATTGGCGATAGGTTACACTTATGGCGAATCTATTAAACAAAAGAATCAAACCGATACTGTTGCGAATCAAATTGGAAGTTTGAATGAGGTAATTAAAAACATTCAAACTCAATCGTCAGCCTTAAATAGTATTTCTGAAATAAATGACCAATTATTGGGTTTGTCCCGATCTTTTACTGACGGATTGTCGAATACTCATCATAAGGTTGAAGAAGTAGGCGAAACTGTAAATAAGATATTTAGGGAATTTGAAAACCCGGTACATTATCAAAAGATTGCAAGTAATGATTTAGATAAATCTTTTCTAATGAAATTATTGCTTAAGCCTTCATTTTTTGCAATTGATGTATCTCTAATTGTGATTTACTATTCTTTAAAGCATTATAATGAAAAAAATGGTTTTATGGATAAGTTATCGGAATCTAGTTCAATAATTGTAGCTAGGATTCTTGAGTACAAAGATGCTAATTCTAAGGAAACCTACTCTACAGGAGTGACATTTGGCTCCGTAAATGCCCTCTTTCAAGTACTCTTTTCATTAAATATTATTTATTTAAAAGAAGGCAAATTTTTTTGTGAAGAGGTTTTTGATGAAAACATTGAAACCCAATTACTAAATAATAATAAAAGACAAAAAGGCACAGAGCAAAATGAAATTTTTCAAAGATTTATGGGAATTGCTTTAGAATATTTTCACCCTCACCCCACCAAATAATCACCCAAATCCCAACTATCCTTTCGTTCCAACTCCGTAGCGTTCAGTTCTAAAAAGTCGGATACCTCAAAGCGTGTTTGGTGGATAAGCAGGTTAAGATCGGTGGCTTTTTGTTGCCATTGGGCGTAGGCTTTTACATCGGGATATAGCATCACTTTTCGGCCTTTTAGTACCTGGCATTTTTCGGCATTCAGGTTGTGCAGGCTGCCGGTTGCCAGCCACAGGTATTGGGGCAGATGAACGCTTGCTATAAGAGCGGTCTTTTCGCTTTCTACTATGGCTACGGGTTTGTTGGGTTCGGCAGCCAGAAGGTGTTCGCCAAACAGGCATTGCTTTAAATAAAAACCGCTGTATTTAAGTTTATGCACCCAATGGATGTGGTTAAACGGCTGTTTTACCCTTTTGCCATTCTCAGCATCATACAACATGATCTTGCCTGTGCGGGCATTGCCATCGGCATCTGTCTGCCAAAAAATGGTAGCACCCGGCCAATGGTTTGATGTACCTATGCGATATTGCCGGGCAAGCATTCGTGCTTGCTCAGTGCCCAATAAGCGGCTAAGCCAAAGCATCAAATTGTTTTTATCATAACCGGTAAGCGTAGTTTCAACCTCGCATTTGGGGATGAGCGATGCCCCCAGCAGGGGCAATACAATGTCATTATGATGCGTGTTGATGATGCCTGCCTCAATATGGTTCTCAAAATATTGTTTGGGCGTATAATGATAGCCGCAATTATGCTCGCGACTGCAACGGCCTACCGTATCGCCCAGGTACTCCCACGTTTGGATATCTACATAGCGGCTGAAAGTTTTGTTGCGGTGACCACATTGCGGGCAATGGAAACGGCTTTTTGGTGTTTTATAGGGTTCAAGTGTGTAGCGGTGCATTTTGGTCAATTGTCAGTAGTCAATGGTCATCAGTAAAGAAGGTAGGAATTGATCAGTGTCCCGTTGTCCCGCTTTTAGATATTAAGATATGCGGGACATACCGGGACACTCATGATTGCTTCGCGGCCCTGGATATACGGTCAACTTTACTGCGCGATATTTGCAGTATGGCGGCGGTTTCGCGTATCGATTTACCGCTTTGCTGCAACTCCAATACTTTTTCTTTTAGCTGTTCGCGTTCCTGGTCGCTTTGATCGCGCAGGTGTTCCCACTCTTTGCCGTAGTCCACAAAGTCGAATTTTAAGAAAAGTTCCGGCTTGATGATGTTGAACAGGCACACCCTGTCGCTGCCATA
Source organism: Bacteroidota bacterium (assembly GCA_048498695.1). Taxonomy (GTDB): domain Bacteria; phylum Bacteroidota; class Bacteroidia; order Sphingobacteriales; family Sphingobacteriaceae; genus Mucilaginibacter. The sequence continues at coordinate 6,254 of JBEHXM010000098.1, read as the reverse complement.
AAGTTCTTCGGTGTTGCGCTGTTTTATTTGTTTAAGGTAGCGCAGGCTGTTATCCTTTTGACTTTGCCCGATAGAGAAAGCACTGTCGCAAAAGTTCATCAGCATTTTACTGCCTTGCAGATCATTACGGGTAATAGGTCTTGATCCATCCCGCTTGGGCGTATGCGCCAATGCCAGTATGCTGAGGCCGTATTTGCTTTTCATGTGCTTTAGGTGTTTCATCAGCGGCAGGGCATCTTTGGCCTTTTCGGTTTCGTTACGCAGGTAGGTAAGGTTGTCGATGATGAGTATACGTGTACCGCTTTCTTCCACCGCTTTTTCAAGCGACAGGTTCAGGTAATCCTCAAAAGTGTATTTACCGTCGGGCACGCTGTTGTCGGGGTCTATCTCGGCACGCAGGAATCCGGGCGACCATTGGTATTGCTCGTTCTCCGCATTTTTGTAGCGGTGCTGAAATTGCTTTTTGGTCAGCTCAAAATCAAGGTAAACCACCTGCTGCGGTTCGGCCTGTAACTGTAGCGGATAAATAGCTTCGCCGCGGCTGATGCTATCACCTATCTGCACGGCAAGGATAGATTTGCCCAGGTTGGTATCAGCAAACAGGATACATAGTTCGCCCTGGTGCCAAAATTCGCCGAAAAGCATTTGCGCTTCGGCTTCGCCATCGGCCTGCTGCATCCACTGGCTTGCGGGTTGCAGTAATAACATGCCTTTGGTTGGGCTGGTTTCATCGGGTTGAGCCAGTTTTTGGGCTTGGGTGGCCGCATGGGCAATAATCTGTTGTTTGGTGATGCCCGGTTGGTGGGGGTTGGTGCTGGGTGTTAACATGATATGGAATAGATTTAGGTGTTGTTGGCGATAAGCGTCCCGGTGTGTCCCGGATGGGTTGTATCCAAAAAGCGGGACATGCAAGACAGTAAAACTTAAAGCTGATTTTATATTGACGATGCGAATGCAATCATCAAAAGAATAGGACAAAGTAAAGATAAAATCTTTATAAATACAAATAAAATAAAGATATTAAATGTATTTTGTTGATTATCAGGGAAAATTATTTTTATACTTCTTTACTATTCTGTTCAGGTAGAGATTGAATTTTCTGAAACTCTTTTGCCATATCCCTGCATTGAATATAGTTAAGTAATCCGTTAAAGCACGAGAAAGAATCTCTTTTGAAAACGGTAGTTACATTTAAATAGATACAGTTATCATTAAACAAGCAGGTGATCACCCTTCCCCATCTGGTAAACGGGTTTATCGAGATATCCCTTATCATCTCATCGTGCATGATATGTTCGTTTTGCAGTTGATAAGATTTTGATAATATTTTGATAATGTCTTTTTTATTATCTCGTTTAGGATTTCCCTCCACTTTCACTAACGACCGGAATAATATAAGGTTACTGATAATAAAGGCATCCCATAGAAGGCATAATATGGTTTGTAATATATCTAATGCTGACTTATAGGATATGATCGCCAAAAAACTCGGAGCGCCCAATGCAATGATACTGGTCAATCCAAGATAAAGGTATTCCAGAATTACATCCGGGCTCGATTTGTAAACCAGCTTTAATTTTTGAATACTGGTATCATGATCAATAGGATAAAAGTTACTCATGTGATAAGATAATAGATACCAATATAACTACTTTCATTAAAACAATCACTATTGTCCCGCTTTGCCCCACTGTCCCGCTTTTGCAGAACCGCATAACTGGGACAGCCGGGACAGTGAAAACCTTTCAACTTTCCAACCTTACAACTTTCCAACAAAACTCAACAATTCCCCCTATCTTTGCCCCAAATGAGCAAAACAGTAATACCTTATACCAATGAGCAGGGCACCAAAAAGGAACAGGTGGCCGATATGTTCAACAACATCTCTAAAACTTACGATTTTCTCAATCATTTCCTTTCGTTGGGTATTGATATCATCTGGCGCAAAAAAGCCATCAATGAACTGAAAAAAGATCATCCTAAACTAATACTGGATGTTGCTACCGGTACAGGTGATTTTGCTTTTGAGGCCCTCAAAATATTAAAGCCGGAGAAGATAGTGGGAGTGGATATTTCGCGCGGTATGCTGGATATTGCAGAGCAAAAAATAGCCAAACGCAACCTGGGCAGCCAGTTTGAAGTAAAACTGGGTGATTCGGAAAAGCTGCCGTTCAGCGACAGTGGCTTTGACGCGGTTACGGTAGCCTATGGTGTGCGCAATTTCGAGAACCTGGAAAAAGGGTTAGCCGATATTTTCCGTGTACTGAAGCCGGGAGGCAAAGCGGTGGTACTTGAGTTTTCGAAGCCTAAAATATTCCCGGTAAAACAGTTGTATAATTTTTATTTCAATTATATTACACCGGGCATCGGCAAGCTGTTTTCAAAGGATGCAAGGGCTTATACTTACCTGCCCGAGTCGGTAGCCGCTTTCCCCGACGGAAAAAACTTTACCGGGCTGATGGATAAGGTGGGTTTTAAACATACCAAAAGCAGGCCGTTGGCGTTTGGTATCTGTTCAATATACACGGGCGTTAAATGAATAAAATCAAATACTTAACTCTATTTTTTATTTGTTTTTGCAGTAAAGCCCTCTTTGCTCAGGCACCCGCATGGGGCGGCGGAGCTGATCAGCAGGATTTCAGCTTCGGGTTTACCTTCCAGTACGTGAACAGTTATTTTAAGATCGACAAAAAGACCGACTGGCGCGCGCCCTATTTTGACCCGGGAGTGAACCGTATTATTACCGACTCCTTAAAAGGTATCGGCTCAAAAGGTTCGCCGGGATTTGCGGTCAGCTTTCTGTTCCGTTACCGCATATCAGAACATTTAGAGGCACGAACCACACCAGGTTTAGTTTTTGCCGACAGGACAGTGAATTACACTTATCCCGATGCCGCCAACAATGTAGATAAACCCGTGCAGGCCACCATGGTAGAGTTTCCGGTATCATTAAAACTTAAATCAGACCGCATACAGGATTTCAGGGCTTACGTACTGGCAGGGGTGAAATATTCAGGAGCTATCGGCGCTAAAAAGAATAAACCAGAAACCGATCCACTGGATGCCATTATCACCAATAAAGGTGGCTTTGGTTCGTATGAGGTAGGCTTAGGCTGCGATATTTATTTCGAGTTCTTCAAACTCTCGCCCGAGATAAAACTATCCAACTCTTTCGGGAACATACTGAACCACGAAGACAACCCTTATGCAAGTCCTATCAGTAAGCTATCCTTGCATACAGTAACGTTTAGTTTGATATTCGAGTAATCTTTAGTCCGAAAGTCCGCGCAAGTCGGGAAGTCCGAAAGCGGAGAAGTGAGAATAACTAAAGTAAAAATTGAGATGCCGGATATCATAATAATAAACTTTCGGACTTATGCGGACTTTCGGACTTCCCGACTATTAAAATAAAAATGCCTAATTTCGTTCACGATTTACTTACCTATGTCAAAGATCGCATTAATAACAGGGGCCACAGCAGGGATCGGCGAGGCCTGTGCACATGTATTTGCCCGTGAGCGGTATGACCTTATACTGACCGGCCGCAGGGCCGAACGGCTCGAAAAATTAGCGCAGCAATTAAAAAAAGAATATAATGTAGCGGTCATCACTTCGGCATTTGATGTCCGTGAGCGTAATAGCGTGATCAGCAAATTGGAAGAATTGCCGGCCGAATGGAGGCAGGTAAATGTGCTGGTGAACAACGCAGGTTTAAGTCAGGGCCTTGATCCTATCCAAAACGGCAGTTATGACGATTGGGACACCATGATAGATACCAACATAAAGGGTTTGCTGTATGTAACCAAAGTGGTATCCAACTGGATGATCAGCAACGGGTTTGGGCATATCGTCAATTTAGGATCGATAGCCGGGAAAGAAGTATATCCCAATGGTAATGTATATTGTGCCAGCAAACATGCCGTGGATGCTTTGAACAAGGGGATGCGGATAGATTTGTTGCCGCACGGTATCAAAGTAACGGCGGTACATCCCGGTGCAGTGGAAACAGAATTCTCTGAAGTACGTTTTAAAGGGGATAAAGCACGGGCCAAAAAGGTTTATGATGGTTTTGAGCCGTTGGTAGCCATGGATATTGCCGAAACGATATGGTTTGCGGTATCGCGCCCGGCACATGTAAACATCAACGAACTAACGGTGATGCCTACCGCACAGGCAACAGCAACAAATATCTTCAGAAAGTAGGAAGATGTGCAAATGTGTAAATGTGCAGATATGCCGATGGTAGTTTGTAAATTAAGAGTAAAAAAAATATAAACCGAGGAATTCGAAATTAAAAATCCGATATTCGGAATTATCAGGATGTGGATTTTTAATAATATAATGTACGAAAAAATACTAAATTCAAATTCGGTTTTTAGACTAATCAATAATTCAATAAATCACTCATTCACTAATTAAAAAGGATGTCGCTGATAACAAAAATAGACCAGGATATAAAACAAGCCATGCTGGCCAAACAGGAAGCAAGGCTGAGAGGCTTAAGGGCGATAAAATCGGCGCTGCTATTAGCACGCACTGAGAAGGGCGCTTCGGAAGATATTTCGGAAGAAACAGAAATTAAAGTGTTGCAAAAGCTGATCAAACAGCGTAAAGAATCAGCAGATATCTATAAGTCGCAAAACCGGGAAGACCTTTATAAAATAGAGGCCGAGGAAATGGAAGTGATAGAAGCATTTTTGCCCAAACAAATGGAGCGTGCTGATGTAGAAGCTTATTTGAAAGACCTGATCGGCAGGGTAGGCGCCACATCTGTAAAAGATATGGGCAAGGTGATGGGAGCAGCCAATAAAGAGCTGGCAGGCAAAGCAGATGGAAGGACAATATCTGAACTTGTAAAACAATTATTAGGATAAATAATACCATTAATTGTTGCATCTCAATTTCAATAAACTATTTTTATAGCGCATAATTGATGTTGATGCCGGATGTTGAACCGGGATATTTAATATAAAACTTAACTTTTACAAACGTATATGGATTTCGTGCTTAAAGAGAAACATGGTTATAGTTACATCGATGAGGGCGAAGGTGAGGTACTGTTATGTTTGCACGGCTTAATGGGTGCATTGAGTAATTGGGATGCAGTAATAAGGGATTTTAGTAAGGAATACCGGGTGATCATACCCATTTTACCCATATACGATCTGCCGTTGTTAACAACGGGTGTAAAAACACTCGCAAAACATATTCACAGGTTTGTCAACCATATGGGACTTTCTGACGTAATACTGTTAGGGAACTCCCTGGGAGGCCATGTGGGGCTGATCTATTGCATCAACCATCCGCAGGTTGTAAAAACTTTAGTGCTTACCGGGAGTTCGGGATTATATGAGAATGCTTTTGGTGGTTCGTTCCCGCGCCGCGAGAGTTATGATTTTGTAAAAGAAAAAGTTGAATATACTTTTTACGATCCTGCTGTCGCAACAAAAGAACTGGTTGATGATGTTTTTAAAACAATTAATGATCGTAATCGCGTAATAAGGATATTAGCCATGGCCAAGTCAGCCATACGCCATAATATGTCGAAGGATCTGCATAAGATACATATCCCGGTAGCATTAATATGGGGCAAAAATGATAAGATAACACCACCCGAGGTGGCCAATGAGTTTAACCAGCTATTGCCCGACTCGGAATTATATTGGATAGACCATTGCGGACATGCGCCAATGATGGAACATCCGGAAGAGTTTAACAGGCTTTTGAAGATTTTTTTAGAAAAACATAAAGTAAAGGTTTAATCACATGCTTGCAATTGAGCTGATATCAGACGCCATACCGCCGGTTCATACTTCTGACACCATACAGAAGGTGATGGAGCGTATGCTGGAGTTCCGCTTAAGGCATTTGCCAATTGTGAACGAAGAGCAGCTTCTGGGACTGATATCTGATGCCGACCTGATAGAGGAGGGTGATTACCAGGTATCTATAGGTGCATTGGCATTATCGCATGTAAATCCTTACGTGCTCGAAGATCAGCATGTATATGATGTGATACGCCTGTTCTACGAGCAGCAGCTAACAGTTGTGCCCGTACTGGATGCTAAAAAGAACTACTTGGGGCTGATCTCCATCAACAGCATGAACGAGTACTTTGCCAAGCTGACCTCGGTGACAGAGCCCGGTGGTATCATAGTGTTAGAGATCACCAATAAGAATAATTCCCTGGCCCATATGGCGCAGATAGTGGAATCAGACAACGCCCAGATATTAAGCTCTTACGTACGTACCTT
>JBEHXM010000097.1:0-21341 GCA_048498695.1 Bacteroidota bacterium | reverse complement strand
GCGGCGGGGTTCGACCGGCTGCTCGCCGACGTCGAGGGCGTGTCATGAAATGAAAGTAAGTGCCAATGCGCCTGTGAGTTTTGGTAAGGCAAGGATCAGCGATCTGCCACAGATCGTGAACTGGCCTTTGGATGGCGGTCCATTTATTACTATGCCCCAGGTGTATACTGAGGATGCTGATAAACCCGGCATTATGCAGGCTAACCTGGGCATGTACCGTATCCAGTTGGCCGGTAACGATTATATCCAGAACCAGGAGATCGGACTGCATTACCAGTTGCATCGTGGAATAGGCGTCCACCAAACTAAAGCGAATGCCAAGGGGCAGCCATTAAAAGTGAGCATTTTTGTAGGTGGCCCGCCTTCGCATCCGGTTGCCGCCGTAATGCCATTGCCCGAAGGACTTTCAGAAATGACCTTTGCCGGGGCATTGGGTAATCGCCGTTTTAGATATTTTTATGATGACGAAGGATTTTGTATCTCAGCCGATGCAGATTTCGTGATCACCGGCACGATGATGCCTCACGAAAATAAACCCGAAGGCCCTTTCGGCGATCATTTAGGCTATTACAGTTTAAAGCATCCATTCCCGTTATTAAAAGTTCATAATGTATACCACAGGAAAGATGCGGTCTGGTCGTTTACAGTTGTAGGCAGACCGCCGCAGGAAGATACCAGTTTTGGTGCGCTTATCCACGAGATCACGGGATCGGCCATACCTAAAGAGATACCCGGTTTACATGCTGTAAATGCCGTTGACGCAGCAGGTGTACACCCGCTGCTATTTGCTATCGGCAGCGAACGTTATACGCCTTACATCAAAGAGCGCAAACCACAGGAAATACTAACTATCGCTAATCAGATATTGGGAAAAGGCCAACTCAGCCTGGCCAAATATTTATTTATCGTTGCCAAAGAGGATAACCCCGATCTGAGTGTGAATGACATTGGTGAATTTCTGAAACATGTACTGCAGCGGATCGATCTCACCCGCGATCTGCATTTCTATACTAAAACTACTATTGACACGCTGGATTACAGCGGCGATGGTTTAAACTCAGGGAGTAAAGTGGCAGTTGCGGTGGCAGGAGCAGTTAAGAGGGAACTATGGAATGAGTTACCTGGTGGATTTAATTTACCACGGCCTTTTGAAACTTATAAAATGGTAATGCCTGGTGTGCTGGCTATCGAAGTACCAAAAAATATCAAGAACAGCGATCTGCCCATAGTACTTGAGATACTGGATGAACATTTAACTGGTGCTGATCTTGATGGTATGCCTCTGATGGTTTTCTGTGACGATGCCGGGTTTACCGCGCAAAGCATCAATAATTTTGTATGGGTAACTTTTACCCGCAGCAATCCTTCGCATGATATTTATGGCATCGACAGCTTTACCGAGCACAAACACTGGGGTTGTAATGGTCCGCTCATCATTGACGCCCGTATCAAACCACATCATGCACCGGTTTTGGAGGAAGACCCGGCTGTAGAGAAGTTGGTGGATAAGATGGGAGAGAAGGGTGGCATATTGCACGGATTGATATAGTTAAGGAAAGATTGTTATTTACTCACGCCCAATCTCACGCGGCCTTTATTTTTTGAAATCTTTAATAAACTAATGTCTTTCTTGATTTTTATCCACGTCCTTACCCCTAAGTATAAAACAAACAGGATAAAAATTATTTGCAACACATACATCACTATATAATACATCCTTAAAGTAGTCGTAGGCAATGGTGTTTTTGACGGTTCGATCTTTATTCCTTTAAGTACCCCCAGCAGGTGGATAAGTCCGGCAACCTCATATATAACAAAACCAAATACTGCGATTAAAAAAATATTTATCCAGGTACTATTAAACCGATTGGCAAACGTTTTTATAGTATATACAACGATAGCTATTAATGCAAAAAGTAGCCATATCAGGCTAAGCGGGTGATCGAAAACAATGTAGGTGTCGTGAAAGTTTATATCAACTGGTGGTAAATTGTTTTTGTTAAGCAACGAAACGATTGAAGCAATTAAGGGTATAATAAAAATTATCCCTAACCAGGTTAACTCTTTTCTTATACGCTTTTTCATTTCTTACTTCAACTCATCCAATACCCTGAACATCTTTTCCTTTACCGCTCTTGATGAGCCATTAAAATTGTTCACCATAATAGAAAAGCAGAGTTCGCGCCCGTTGTGATTCTGGTAACCGGCATAGGTGAGTACACCCAGGATACTGCCGCTTTTCATTTTCATATCATTATAAACAGGCAGACTCTCATAAAAATCGGGGTACCAGTCGGTGTTTTTGGCTGATCTCAATACCGTTGCCAGCGTAAGTGTAGTTACCCTGTCACCAGGAGAAAGTCCACTGCCGTCTACCACATTTAATGAGTGAGGATCGATACCGCGCGTTTTCCAGAAATTCTGCTCCACTTCAACTCCGTTGTCTGTAGTTGGTGTTTTTCCTGACTTCCACGCTATGGTTTTCAGTAGCTGCTCGGCATACAGGTTAATGCTTTTTTTATTGAGCCAATAAACGATCTTGCTTAAAGCGGGAGAGAGGATAGTGGTTAAATTACCAGTAATGGCAGGTAACGCCTGTGATTTTGCATTTAGCGTTAAAACCGATTCCGGCTCACCGCTTACGGTAATACCCAATCGCTTTAAAGTATCGGTTAACCGGTAAGCCGCATCATAAGCAGGATCGGGAATAGCTACCGAAATACTTTTTTTGCTTTCATCAGCGGCATAAGTGCCGCGCAGGTACATCATTTTACCGCTAACGGGTAAGTAAGCGTAGGCATTATCACCTGTACCTGCAGGTGCATTAAGCAATTCGCTTTTATAAGTAAAGTAAGGTGTGTTGGGTACAGTTTTGATAATGCTGATTGGCGTATTTGTTGGACCTGTTCTTAATTTAATATCGAATTGGTTTTCGCGCCAGCAAAGCCCGGACGTGCCCGCGCCATAATAATTGCCCACGTCCATCCATATCCAGCCGTCAGGAACAGATTGGGTTCCGAAAACAGAGTCATCACCGATCACACGACCGTTGATCCTTCTGATACCCGCCTTTTGCAAAGCAGCGACCATCTGTGTCAAAATATCATTTTCTTTATGACCAGCATACCGCCAGCTGCCAAGGGTAGGATCGCCTGCACCTTTTATAATGATATCACCATTCAGTGTGCCGTCAGTAATCGAACCGCTGTAGCCAAACTGGGTTTGGTATTGAAAATCCTTACCCAGGATGTTAAAAGCGGTGATTGAAGTGATCGTTTTGAGTGTTGAGGCAGTAGCCATACCCATATTGGGATTGCCGGCGAATACTGTTTCACCGGTTTTAGCATCCAGCACCGTAAGCGAAACGGAGGCATATTTACATTGGCTATCGGCTTGTAACCGGTTAAAGGCAGTCTGTAATTTTGATTGCAGGTTTTGCGCATTGGCAATACCTGCAATCAAAATAAAATTAGTTATCAGTAAGGCTTTGATCCTCATGTGTTATATTACGTTGTGAAAAATAATAGATCGGGATACCTAATAAAACTATGCCTAAGCCATACCATGTGTATGGTTGGACATAAATCATTAATAATATGCAAAAGGCAATTCCCATTAAGATGTAAATTGCCGGCAATACGGGGTAACCAAACGCTTTGTAAGGACGTTCGGCATCGGGACGTGTTTTCCTTAATTTGTAAATACCAATAATGGTCAATACATAAAAAGCCACAACAACGAATGAAATCATGGTAAGCAGGTCGCCATATTTACCACTTAGGCAAAGAATAGAAGCAACTAAAGCCTGTATCCACAGACCGAATTCCGGTACGGCAAATTTATTTAGTGTATTGGCTTTCTTGAAAAATAGGCCATCTTTAGCCATAGTATAATAAACCCTTGCACCTGAAAAAATAAGCCCATTATTACACCCAAAGGTGGAGATCATGATCATAATAGCAATTATTTTTGTGCCAATATCTCCAAATATTACATGCGATGCCGTTACAGCTACTCTATCCTTATCTGCAGTTGCAATATCGTGCAATGGCAAAACAGAAGTATACACCACATTAGCCAGAACATAGATGAGTGTAACTATCATAGTCCCAAAGAATAAACTAAGCGCTACATCTCGCTTTGGATTGCGCATCTCACCTGCTATAAAAGTGACGCTATTCCATGCATCACTACTGAATATTGAACCAACCATTGAGGCAGCAATAGCGCCAAAGGCAGCCGCAGTCGTGTATTCGGCGAAACTGCCATCCATATTTAGTTTATGTAAAGACCATGCATTACTCCAGTTGAGGTGCCAGGTATGACTATCAAGAGCTACAAAGCCAAAGACGATCAGCCCAAATAGACTTAGGATTTTTGCTAATGTAAAAGTGGTTTGGATAATCTTGCTGTCTTTTACCCCACGAGAATTGATATAAGTTAGCAATACAATTACTACAATGGACACTATCTGCGCTGCGCTGATTTTGATAAAACCCAGGTTGAACAAAATGTTATCTTCGCTTACGGCGGGTATTAAATAGGCCGTAAATTTTGAAAAAGCGACTCCCACCGCAGCGATAGTACCGGTTTGTATCACCGCAAAAAAACTCCAGCCATATAAAAAGCCGGTCAGTTTATTGTAGGCTTCTTTCAGGTAAACATATTGCCCGCCGGCTTTCGGGAACATGCCGCTTAATTCGCCATAACTCAGCGCAGCGGTAAGCGTCATAAACCCGGTAATAAGCCACACCACGATGAGCCAGCCGGCGGAGCCTACGTTGCGCGTAATATCCGCACTTACAATAAATATACCCGAGCCGATCATCGAGCCCGCCACCAGCATGGTGCCGTCAAGCAGGCCAAGCTCGTGTTTCATTTGAGGTTGCTTCAAATCTTCTTTCATTAATAAAAATTGTAAATAGGTTTAAAGCTCTAAGCTATTTAAAATTTTATAATAGCGAGGTAAGGTGCAAAGAAATTAAATTTGCTATTTTGCGCCATCAAATTATTTTTGCACTCGATCACACTAAAATACAATCATTTATAATCAAACTTTTTTATATGGATTTTTTGTACAATAATCTAATTTATCTCATTCCGGTTATGGGCCTTATCGGCATATTTTTTATGCTCGGTAAGTCAGCCTGGGTTACCAAACAAGACGCAGGCGATGGCGATATGACTGAACTTTCGGGCCATATTGCCGATGGCGCGATGGCATTTCTGAAAGCAGAGTGGAAAATTCTGAGCTATTTCGTAATCATAGCAGGTATTTTATTGGCCTGGTCTGGTACTACCGTACCTAATTCAAGCTGGGTGATCGCTGTCTCGTTTGTTTCAGGTGCATTCCTTTCAGCTTTTGCCGGATTTATAGGTATGCGTATTGCCACTAAAGCTAATGTGCGCACTACACAGGCTGCGCGTACAAGTTTAGCACAGGCGCTGAAGGTATCATTTACCGGGGGTACTGTAATGGGCCTTGGTGTAGCCGGGTTAGCCATTATCGGTTTAGGCTCATTGTTTATTGTATTTTATACCATGTATGTTAAAAGCGTTGGCGGCAATGTAAATGGTGACGCTATGGCTAAGGCCTTAGAAGTGCTGGCGGGCTTCTCGTTAGGTGCTGAGTCTATCGCATTATTTGCACGTGTAGGCGGCGGTATCTATACCAAAGCTGCCGATGTAGGAGCCGACCTTGTAGGTAAGGTTGAAGCAGGTATCCCTGAAGACGATGTGCGTAACCCTGCTACTATTGCCGATAACGTTGGCGATAACGTAGGTGACGTTGCAGGTATGGGTGCCGACTTGTTTGGTTCATATGTAGCCACTATGCTGGCTACTATGGTACTCGGCCGCGAGATCGTATCACCGGATAATTTTGGCGGAATAGCCCCGGTATTATTGCCAATGGTGATTGCAGGTTTGGGATTGATATTTTCAATAGTAGGAGCAGCTTTTGTTAAAATAAAAAGTGAGACAGATAGCGTTCAAAAGGCGTTGAATATAGGTAACTGGGCATCTATTATTTTTACTGCTATCGCTACATACTTTGTAGTACAATGGATGCTGCCTGACGGTGAATTCCACATGTCACGCGACCTTGCAAATGGCGTACTGAAAGAAGGTGCATCACATTTTACAAAAAATGGTGTGTACATGGCTATAGTTGTCGGCTTAATAGTAGGTACATTAATGTCAATGATCACCGAATACTACACCGCTATGGGTAAACGCCCGGTGCTGGGTATCATCAGGCAATCATCAACCGGTCATGCTACCAATATCATCGGCGGGTTAGCTGTCGGTATGGAATCAACTGTATTGCCTATCCTGGTATTAGCGTCAGGTATTTACGGATCTTATTATTGTGCAGGCTTATACGGGGTGTCTATTGCCGCCGCAGGGATGATGGCCACTACGGCCATGCAGTTATCTATCGATGCATTCGGTCCAATTGCAGATAACGCAGGTGGTATTGCCGAGATGAGCCGTTTGCCAGAAGAAGTTCGTCACCGTACAGATAACCTGGATGCCGTAGGTAACACTACTGCTGCCACAGGTAAGGGTTTTGCCATCGCATCAGCTGCGTTAACCTCACTGGCTTTATTTGCAGCATTTGTGGGTGTGGCGGGTATCGAACACATTGATATTTATAAGGCACCTGTACTGGCCGGTTTATTTGTTGGCGGTATGATCCCTTTTATATTTTCAGCGTTGGCTATATCGGCGGTAGGCCGTGCAGCGATGGCGATGGTAGAAGAGGTACGTCGCCAGTTCCGTGAAATACCAGGGATAATGGAATATAAAGGTAAACCTGAGTATGAGAAATGTGTGGCTATATCCACCAAAGCTTCTATCCGCGAGATGGTGGCCCCTGGTATGATCGCCTTAGTTACTCCCGTAATTGTAGGATTTATTTTCGGCCCTGAAGTTTTGGGTGGATTGTTGGCTGGCGTTACCGTATCGGGTGTATTGATGGGTATTTTCCAGAGCAATGCAGGCGGTGCCTGGGACAATGCCAAAAAATCGTTTGAAAAAGGCGTGGAGATCAATGGCGAAATGCACTACAAAAAGTCTGATCCGCATAAAGCATCGGTAACAGGTGATACCGTAGGTGATCCGTTTAAAGATACTTCAGGCCCGTCAATGAACATATTGATCAAACTGATGTCTATCGTATCACTGGTTATCGCACCGCACCTGAATCAAAAAGTTGCTGAAAAAACGACAAGCATTGATCACCCGATTCAAAAAGAGACCAGGGTGCAGGCGATGAATACGCCTATAATTAAGATGGATAAGAAAGGATAATAGCCTTTGTGAATATTGATAAAAGGGGTTCCAGAACGGAGCCCCTTTTTTGTTTTTCACAGATATCGCCGTTAAGGGTACAATTATTCAATCAGCATAAATACTAATTCTTTCAATTTCATGTGATAGCTTGTGAAAAGCGGCTTCAATTTTTTTTGCCTGAAGTTGTTTTGGACTTTTTACTCCGGAAGCATATTGCCGCATTAAACCAGGGTTAATACCGGCATACTTTGCAAACTTGGTAATGTTTATAAAATCAAATTCTTCAAATAGTGCATACACATCATAATAATGCTCAAATTCCACCCTGTCTGGATCTATCCCATCAAATTCTTTTAATTGTATTTTGATCTGATTTTCAAGTTCGGCAACTGTATGGGCATTATCAATAATTAAATTTCCATCATAGTTAATCCGTCCGAATAAGTCACCATCGCCTCGTTCTATAACTAATTCTAATACTATCTTTTCCATGGTTATCTTTAAATAATATACGTTTATTTTAATCCTGCTTGCTTTAAGGTTGCGTTTAATGTTCCTTTTGGGATATCTCCGCTATGTATAGGGACAGTAACTTTTCCTGGTTTTTGAGGATGTATTAATTGAAGATGACTACCTTTTTGGTCCTTTTCTAACCACCCATCTTCTTTTAGCAGTTTAATTACCTGTTTACAATTCACAAATAAAGGTAGCATATATGCTACTTATTTGCAAGGTTTTATTTTAAAACTCATTCCTGAATACATCTGCCAGGAGTATTATATATTTTAGCAACTACGCCGCGATAAATCGACACTATCTGTCCAAGTACTGATTGCAAATCAGCGCGAGGATGAGCTTCCTTTATCCACCCAAACATAATTGGGAAAATGTGCAGTTCTCCCTTTGTTTAATCAGGCTATTTAAGTTTTCAATAAATTTAAGTACGTTTGGAAAACTGATTTTATCTCAATAAATAAAAAACTGATCTTATAATGAGCTTATTTGTAAAAAAATCTATTCAGCAATTACTTGCTTCGTCCGATGAGGAAGGACACACCCTTAAGCGTACGCTTGGTGCGGGCAACCTGATTGCCCTGGGTATAGGAGCAATCATTGGCGCTGGTTTGTTTGTGCGTACCGCAGCAGCAGCGGGTGAACACGCCGGACCAGCCGTAACTCTTTCATTCATCGTAGCGGCAATAGGTTGTGCTTTTGCGGGCTTATGCTATGCTGAATTTGCTTCCATCATTCCAATTGCCGGCAGCGCTTACACTTATGCCTATGCCACAATGGGCGAAATTGTAGCCTGGATTATCGGCTGGGCGTTGATATTGGAATATGCTTTAGGAGCCGCAACGGTATCAATAAGTTGGAGCGAGTACCTCAATAAGCTCTTCGGGGGGAGAATACCCTTTGAATGGTGTCACTCGCCAATGGAAAGCGCTGGTGCTCAGCATGGTATTATCAATGTTCCTGCGTTGGTTATCCTGTTGCTTTTATCATTATTGCTGATAAAAGGCACCCAGGAATCCGCCAGCGTAAATGCTATCATTGTTATCCTGAAAGTGGCCATCGTTTTAGTATTTATTGCAGTTGGCTGGGGTTTTATCCAGTCACAAAATCATACACCTTATGTTATTCCGGCTGACGCAGCACCGGCACAAATGGCAAACGGAACAACCTATAGTTACGCGCCGTTCTTTAATCACGGCTGGGGCGGTATACTGGCAGGGGCAGGTGTGGTATTCTTCGCCTTTATCGGTTTCGATGCCGTGTCTACTGCAGCGCAGGAAGCTAAAAATCCCAAAAAGGATATGCCTATCGGTATCCTGGGGTCGTTGGTGATCTGTACGGTTCTTTACATTCTTTTTTCCTATGTTTTAACCGGCGTGGCACCTTATACCGACTTTATGAAAGAAGGTAAAGAAGCTTCGGTAGCCTATGCTATCAGTACTTATATGCATATGGGCTGGCTGGCAACGCTGGTTACTATTGCCATTTTGCTTGGTTTTTCTTCAGTTATACTAGTGATGTTGCTCGGCCAATCAAGGGTGTTTTATACCATGTCAACCGATGGTTTATTGCCGAAGATATTTTCTCATCTGCATCCGACATTCAAAACACCGTATAAGAGCAACATGATCCTGTTTGTTTTTGTAGGCTTGTTTGCGGCGTTTTTACCTGAAAGCGTGGCCGGAGATCTGACGTCGATCGGTACCCTGTTTGCTTTCGTGGTGGTTTGTATCGGGGTGATCGTACTGAGAAAAAAAGATCCTAACCTGCCCCGGCCTTTTAAAACACCGCTTGTGCCACTTGTACCTATTTTAGGTATCATTATTTGCGGGGCGATGATTGTAAGTTTGGATCGCAGCACACAAATCGCAGCGCTTGTCTGGATGGTAATAGGCTTGATCATCTATTTCAGCTACAGCAAAAAGAACAGCAAACTTGGCAGCGTGGCTGATACATTGCCAACAGCTTCTGATTTTGAAAAATTGAACTAAACTAAGCTGATATAAATAGTAAGGCCCCCTGTCTATGGGGGCCTTTTTCATTTAAGAACCTTCCTGATCTTTAGCTTCGTTGTTACTATCTTTATTTAGCCAATGGATAGCCTTTTGAAATCCAATTCGTTTTTAGATTAGTTGGCAGGTCAAGAATCTTTATCTGTGTGAACCCTGCTTTTTTCAATTCCTCATAAGCAGGCTCAATGTTAGGGCATTTGGTGAACGGACAGCAGCCACAATAAATAATCAAAGGCTGGTTTTTAGGAAGGACCGTAAGTGCTTGCTGAAGTTTTTCCATATTTTGTTGATTGCTTACTGCTCCGATATGAACAGCGCCAGGTAAGTCTCGAACAGCTCCAATGTTAAGGATAGTTATTTTTTCGTTTCCTGATTTTAAGATATCAGCGAGTGTGGCTGGTTCAAGTAATTCACTGCCTTTCCATGGATAACCAATTGCGGACATTTTCACCGGCCGGCTTTCTACTTGTGCATGGGCTTTTAAAAGAAATGAAACGAGAAGAAATAAGCTAAAAAAGACTTTAAATAAAATGTTTTTCATTATTAAATTTGATCTGATATTTATATTCAAAGTTCAGAAATTTTCGTGAAAGAAAATAGCCGGGCGCATTAGGTGCAAATCTGCTGCACTAAATTACCGGAACAAGCTTTCAAAAAACTATTTATACAAATGAAATACCAACAACTTTACCAACGCCTAATTGACCGTGTGCTGAAAGGAAAAGGGAAAAGCACGGTACAGCAACGCCAGGCAGCATTTAATAACACTGATCTGCCGCAGGCAGTGAATCCATTGATCAACAAGGTGGCGCATGAAGCCTATAAGGTAACCGACAATGACATAGCCTCTGCTAAAGCAACCGGCATCGGTGAAGACCAGTTATTTGAACTGATCATTTGTGGTGCTATAGGTCAGGCATCCCGGCAATACGAAAGTGGCCTTGCAGCCTTAGCTGAAGCTATAAAGGAAGGAGATCAGCATGCGTCTTGAAATTTTGAAAAATGGTTACCGGTTGGGTACAAAAATGTTATTTGGCATTATCAAGCTTTTTTCTGGCTATCCATTACCAGATGCGGCCAAATTAGTGTTTTATCGACCCGACTTCTATGGTGAGCCCGCCAAGCAATTTACGCAAAGTGCTATGCGTGGGACTTCCTCCTGGTCAGTTGGTGATCGGGAACTGATGGCAGCTTATATATCCAAACTTAACGAGTGCGCTTTTTGTATTAAAGCCCATTCAGCTGTTTCAGCGGGTGCTTATGGTGATCGTGCAAAAATTGACCAGGTATTAAGTGATATAACAAAAGCGCCTGTATCAGCGCAGTTGCTTGCAACATTGACCATGTTAGCGAAACTGACACATGAAAATACAATCAGTGCTGAGGATGTCCGTACCGTCTTAGCCACCGGTGTTACTACAGAACAGGTTGAAGATGCATTAGCAGTTTGCTTTGCCTTTAACGTTACCAATCGCCTGGCAGATGCTTTTGGGTTTTATGTGCCTTCTGACGATGCTTTTGAAGCAGGTGCGAAATATTTGCTTAAACGCGGGTATGCTTGATTAATAATTATACCTTGAAAGATTTTGAGAAGTTGAACTAAACTAAACTAATATAAATAGTAAGGCCCCCTGTCTATGGGGGCCTTTTTTGCATTTAAGAACCTGCTGAATACTCAGCTTGTGATAAGATTTAGATTCTATAAAGCAAACTTTATAGTAGTTACAGCGCCAAGCCCGGCGCCTTCGCTACTAATATCAAATGAGCCGGTATGGCTCTCTACTATCGATCTGCAATTGTATAAGCCCAACCCGGTTCCTTTCTTCTTGGTGGTAAAACCACGTTCAAAAAAGTGCTCGCTGGTTTCCTTCTCAAACCCCTGACCGTTGTCAGTAATTTTCAGCAGGATAAATTCTGTCACTGATTCCATAGAAACGCTAATGCACTTTTCAGCACTTTCCATATCAATCGCTTCCAGGCTGTTTTTCAATACATTTAATATCACCTGCATTAGCTTGGTATGGTCGCCTTTTATAATGTAATTGCCAGCTTTAATATTAACACTGAACTTCACACCCTTCTTATCAAATGATGCAAAAAGCATCGACCGGCAATCGTCAATAATGCTGGCCAGGTTAACTGCTTTCCGCTCGTGAACTCCATTATGGCTGCGCACCAATTGCCGTTGTATATTCAGTATTTCCTGTATGTGCGAAACAATATTCAGCAACTCAGTAATGGATGTGCTTACTTCTTTCTGGTTATCCACTTGTGTTTTTGCAATGCCTTCGGTTACAGCCACCAATGCTGCGGCTTTTTCGGTGCCTATGGCGCCGCCTATTCCGCTTTGCTGCGTTTTTAAAAAAGTGTTTAAATTCCGGATGCTTTCCAGGTTGTTTCTTTCAATTACCCGGTTGATCCTTGTTAAATAGGAGCCAAATCCTACCAGGGCATTGCCAATATCATGCAATACTTCTGATGCGATCTCGAATTTGCCCTGCGCAATAGCTTTCTCCAGTTCCTGTTCCTGCTGCTGTATCAGCTGTTCGTTTAATATCTTAAGCTCTGCAGATTGGTTGTTGAGTTCCTTGTTTAGTTTATTAAGGGCCTCTTCCGAACGTTTACGCTCCGTGATATTGTGGCCGATGCCTAATATGCGGTCAATTTTACCGTGCTCATCATAAACCGGCACTTTCGAGGTTGCCAGCCAATGCTGCGCGCCATCCTCATCATAAAAAAATTCTTCTTTATTTAGTAAAGGCTCACCTGTTAATAATACTTCCAGGTCATCTTTATACCCCCTGTCACCAATTTCGTTCGGAAATAGTTCTAGGTCTGTTTTTCCAACCACGTCCGCCTCGCATTTAGCGCCAATGGCTGCAACATCCGCCCGGTTGGCGATGATTTTACGGCATCTGGAATCTTTTACATAAATGGTATCAGGCAAATTATCTATCAGGGTACGTAATAGTATCCTTTCGCGCTGTATCTCATCCTGTGCCAGCTTCTGTTCGGTAATATCAATGTGTATACCGCTTATACTGCTGGCGGCGGGGTTATTTTCTACTTTTCGGAACCCGCCTCTCGAGCATATCCATACCCAGTTTCCATCAGCATGCCGCATTCTAAATGTGCTTTCGTACATCCCAACCGGGTTATCCAGGTAATCCATAAAATAACGCATGGCTTCAGGCCGGTCATCAGGGTGCAGCAGGTCGACCCATTTCTGGTTTAAATTTTTACCGGGAACATTAAAATCGCGGATATCCATGCCCAGCATGGAAAAGTATATACTATTGCAATCCCAATATCCAGTAGCCGGAAGATACTCCCAGGCGCCGGTATGGGATTTAGCGAACAGCTGCCTGTATTGTTTGGTGATTGCTTCAGGATCATCAAATTGCGGGCCCGCATTTGCATTACTGCCTTTTAAAGCAACGTCTGCCATTGATTGATTATAAAGGTAAAGTGATGGTAAATAATGCGCCTTTATTATTGCTTACGCTTATTTTCCCCCCGTGCGCGTTTACATATTGTTTCACAATGGCAAGACCTAAACCGGTCCCTCCATTTTTATTTTTGGTTACAAAAGGATCAAACAGCGTACTCTGGATATCCTGCGGAATGCCCGGCCCATTGTCGCATACGGCGAGCATTAAGCTCTTATCTTCTACCCAAGCCGAAATGTGTATGGTTGGCGAAGGCGTTTTATGACCGTGGAGCACATCTGCGGCATTGTTTACCAGGTTGCTCATTACCCTTCGCAATTTACTTTCGTCACCGGGAGCATATAAATTATCAGGGATATAGGATTCAATTGTGATATCTGCCCATCCATCCCTGTTTTTTGCCTGGTCAATGGCTTCCTCGGTAATTTTGTTGATGGAAACCGGTCGCTTTTGTACAGGTATATCCTTGATAAAATCTAAAAAATCTTCAAATATACCTGACGCCTGTTCAGCCGACTGGTCTATCATATCGATCAACTCATTTTCTTCACCCTCTTCACGCATCATATCCGTCATAAATTGGATATTTTTGATAGGCGTACGCAAATCATGCATCACCATGCCGATCACTTGTCCAACTGCTGAAAGCTTTTCTTTCTGGATCAGTTTTTCAGTTAACTCGGCATTGCGTATGGCCTGGGCTGCATTTTGAACAAATAATGTGAGCAGATACATCTTCTCTGTTTTTAGCTTTTCCTGTTTCTGGAGGATCGCAAAAACGTAGTAATTATCCAGGCGGGCCAGCACAAGATCGTCATCCAGCTGCCTCACCTCGTCTTTTTCCATTTGTATATTTTTTACCCTGGCGGTTAGCTCGTCGAGGTTAACTTTTTCTTCGACAGCACCTATCGATAATATTTTTTCATAATTAAGGTCCTTGTCCAGTTTGCCAATAAGGGCCATATCCGTTTCCAATGAACCGGCAAGTTGCTCTAATATATTTTTGAGTAATGAGTTCAGTTGATTTTTACTCAGGCCGATAGATGAAATCGACTCGATCAGTTTCTCCAGGTTACGCAGTTTATTATAATCTGTCACTGCCTTTGTCGCCAGTTGGATGATCTCCTCCGGGGCGTATGGCTTACAATGGTAGCCCACGTTTTGCCCTGCCTGTTCCACTATCTCATCAATAGAGCGGTCACTATAAGCTGTTACGAAAATGATCTCCGCCTTGGCATCATATTTTCTTATTTCAACAGCAGTTTCCAGGCCATTCCAGCCGGGCATACGCATATCGAGGAAAATTACTGCGTAAGGGCGTTTATTCTCAATAGCCTCCCGCACTTTTTTAACTCCCTCCATTCCGTTGGAAGCCTTATCAACTGTAAAAACGGGAATACATTTAGTTCGAGAAAGTAACAAGGGTTTCGGACTTTCAAATAATATGTCGAAGGCATTATCAATGCTTTCCTGTTCTTCCGACTGGCCTTGAGGTATCAGGATATCTTCGATATTATCTCTCACCATTTCTTCATCGTCAATTACCAGGACAGACGTATTAACTTCGTTCATGATTTGCAATAGGTTTACTTTCAGGGCTTTTACGGCTTTGTTAATATTATGTTGCGATACTGTAAATTATTATAATAATATTATTTAATATTATAAGTGTCATAAAAACATATTAAAAGGAAAAATCATCCGGAATGATCGACAATATTCTTTTATCACCGTTTGTGTTTTATTTAATAGCTTTGTTATACAATCTGCTTACCGGAATAAATCGACACCTATGCACCCGTTCATCTTAAAAGAGATCATATCCGTCACCATGATCCTGTTTGCCATTATCGATATACTCGGGGCCATCCCGGTAATCATTGAAATGCGGCAGCGTGCCGGGCATATACAATCAGAAAAGGCATCTATAGCAGTATTGATACTGATGGTGGGGTTTTTATTTGCCGGGAATGAACTCTTGGATATTATCGGGCTCGATATCGCTTCATTTGCTATAGCCGGTTCATTTGTGATATTTTTTATTGCGATGGAAATGATATTGGGTATAAAGGTATTTAAAGAAGATATGCCCGAAACAGTATCTATTGTACCGCTGGCCTTTCCACTCATAGCCGGAGCCGGTACAATGACTACCCTGCTTTCGCTCAAATCACAATATCAAACGCAAAATATACTGGTAGGCATCGTATTAAATACCCTGTTTGTATACCTGGTGCTTAAAAATGTAAAATGGCTGGAGAAGCTTTTTGGTGCAACCGGCCTGAGCATATTACGCAAAGCATTTGGGATAATATTACTGGCAATAGCGATAAAGCTATTCAGGAGCAATACACATTTGTAGCTGGCGTAGATGTGCGGATGTGCAGATGTGCAGATGTGCGGATGTGCAGATATGCAAATGTCTATCCCTACTCTGTTAAATTTTATGCCGGACTTTTTTCGCTGAATCCATCAATGCATCTTCCTATGATCGATATGAGCGAGCTATCCAGAAAGTCTTCGGAGCGTTGCAGCCATTCATTGCCGCATTTATAGAGTACGGCATGTTTACCGTCTTTAAATTTGACCAGCCAAACTTTAAGTCGTTTAAAAGTAGTCCCTATAATTTGTATAGCTTGTGTGGTTCCGTCAGGTAATGTGATCTTGTAGTTCATTTTATAAATCGATTTTTGGGTCAAAATAGGATTGGCTGTATATTGCTGATGATAGTGATTCATGCTCTAAAAGAAAGCACTATTCTGGTGGTTTGTCAAAAGCGAACAGCTCTTTATTCCTGGTTTCTATTAATTTGCCTAATCGTTGGATGTTCTTTTTGGTAAAATATTTCATGGTCACCTTTTCTCCGATCCAGCTACGGTCTGGTAGACGTTTAATGATCATAGAATTACTTTTCTCGCTGAGCGTTTTAACAAGGAAACAATAGGGTATCATCGCGATAGGTGTGATCACCAACGCTAAAGGCGAGTTATATATCTGGAGAACAACTGTGAAACTTACCATGGCAAAGATTGTAAAGCGAAAAATGAGTAGAAGTTTCAATCATGCCGGTACGGGTCGTTATTAAATCATTTAACGCAGATATGCACAAATAATTATCATTGGCAAAAAATTAATGTTTTATAAATCTCTTTGCGATTAAGAGGATACCACCTGAGGTTCTAAAACAGGTGTAGCGTGCGCAACACGTAATACACCTCGCTACAAGGGTAACACTTTATTAATCAAGTATTTGCTATTTTTGACTACTGGCAAAATACTGTCACCATTTATCCCGTTCTATTAACAGGTTGAAAATTATGACCTTAGATAGTCCAATAAACAATTAAGCCCCTGAACTTTTATGCTCAGGGACTTAATTGTTGCTCATGCAGGCTTAAGCCGAATAAACAGGATAATCGATATAACCTTTTTCACCAGGGGTATAAAACAGGTCCATTTGCAGATCCTGTGATAGTTCCCAGTTATTTTTTGCCCTTTCTACCAGGTCGGGATTATTGATAAACGGACGTCCAAAGGCGATCAGATCGCCCAGGCGGCTTTCAAGATCGGCTTCTGCCTTATGCTGATCATATCCACCTGCCAGGATGATGGTATTTTTAAATATGGCACGGATGGCTTGTTTGATCTCCAACGGGACAGCCGGTGCGCCTATTGCAGAATGATCTACCAAATGCAGATAAGCTATACCCAAATCATTTAAGCACTGTGCCAGGTATTTGTATTCGGCATCAATTTCAGGATAATGCGGCATATCACTGGCCACTCCATAAGGCGACAGGCGGATACCTGTTTTCTTTTTGCCGATCACATCGGCCACGGCGCTCACTACTTCAATCACAAACCGGCAGCGGTTTTCAATGCTGCCGCCATAGTTATCTGTCCGGGTGTTGCTTACCGGCGAAAGAAATTGTTCCAACAGGTAGCCATTGGCGCCGTGTAACTCCACGCCGTCAAAACCGGCTTTTATTGCATTTTTTGAGGCCGTTACAAACTCAGCTTTTGCAACAGCAAGATCTTCGGCTGTCATGGCCGTTGGTGTGGGCAGATCCTGCATTTGCTGGCTGTCGGTCCACATTTGCCCGGTTGGCTTTACCGCCGAAGGGGCAAGTACATGTGCACCTTGCGGCAAATTCAATACATGACTTATCCTGCCGGTGTGCATCAATTGCACAAATATCTTTCCGTCTTTTTGATGTACGGCATCGGTTACCTTTTTCCAGCCTTCCACTTGCTGATCGCTGAAAAGCCCTGGAATGCGTGCATAACCCAATCCGTTGGGTGAGGGGGAAGTACCTTCAGTAATGATAAGGCCTGCGCCCGAACGTTGTCCATAATATTTTGCCATTAAATCATTGGGTACATTTCCTATGGCTCGGCTGCGGGTCATAGGCGACATCACGATATGATTTTTTAGTTCTATAGCACCGATTTTTGCCGGGCTGAATAATTTGTAATTTTCCATTTTTGTTTTGATAAGATGTTTAAACATGTAAATGTATATTCTTTTAAACAGGTAAATCATCCGGATTTTAAAAATGACATGCGGATGGAATTGATACAGCAACCAGATCGGAGAAAGATGTTGAAGAAAGGATAAGATTCAGACCGGTTATTTCCAAAAAGCCGGTTTTTTGTTTGTACCCCTCAAAGTGCAATCTGTGCATCTTCGGGATGCGGCTGTGTACCCTAAGGGTGGGTGCCCCGGCAACCCTATAGCGCTAACCGGGATCAAAGGGGTATCTCCACCCGCAGAAAAATGGGGGTTATCATAATTAATGTATTTATCAACCTGGTTTTCAGTATAGCCATTTGGATCGGCAAAGACATAATAACAACATGAGCTTTTGGGATTTTCAGGATCTGACGCCAAAACACAGTCTGAATAGAAGGGAGGAGGATAAGCCCAGGCTGGTAATACCTGTCTTGGAATAAATATACGCTGGCTGGTAATACTGCCAACGCTTATATAGCCAATTACAGCCTCCGATGGGTTGCTGACAGAATGGATATTACCCTTTAGCTGTGATGGCAGTGCATCAAAAATGCTCCCTAATTGTTCAGTGTTCTTTTTCAGGTTCGTATAAAAGTTGTAGGCATCCGGTGTTAAAGCATACTGTTTCACCAAAATACTGTATTCTATCCCAATTTTTTCGGATGAGGAAGCAATAGAAATAATTGGATTCTTATTAATCACATTCTGGGATAACTTAGCCGATGAACCTAACACAATAGTACTGGATGTATCGCTGAGCCAGCATTGATAAATGTTATCGTTAACAATATCCCGGCCTAATACCGTATCGCCATTTGATTTATAGGCAGAAAGAAAATTTGAAGTAAACATCCATGTTTCCTGGTAATCCCATCTGAAATAGCGGGCCTTGTTATTAGCATCGTGTGTGTTTACATAAATATTCAGTCCGGGACCCGATAGGTCACCCTGTGTATCATAACTGACACTATCAATAGGAGGAGAATTTACAACGTCAACATAGTCCGATAAGTACTGTTTGCCGGCTGCAGTCTTGATATTTAAACGGTATTTGTGGGCGCTGTTAAGATTTAAGCCGGCACTTACGTAACGCCCATTGCCAATTCCGACTAGCGGGTATGAAACATTTTGATCGCCATCAACAGTCACCACAGCATCCAGTTCGGGATTGGTGGAAGTTTTTTCGGAAAGCTTTACGGTATGGCTTATTTTGATAATAGTCGAATCATTACCGCTGTTGATCACACCCTCCACCACCAGGTAAGTGCCTGGTGCGCTCGTGGCCGGGGGATTATATGGTTTTTTACAGCCTGCAATAATAGCAGTGAGCAAAAAGAGCAGGTAAATTTCTTTTTTCATGATCTTAAAGCAGAGGATATTTTTCCCGGTATTATTTCCAAAACGCCGGCTTCTTGTTGGTACCCCTTAGAGTACAATCTGCACATTCCAGGGTTGTGGCGGTGTATCCTAAGATCGGCTGTCCCGGCTTGGTGATAGCGCCAATCGGAATTAAAGGGTCATCCCCACCCGCAGAAAAATGGGGGCTACCATAATTAATATATCGATTAACCTGGTCTATTGTAACATTTAATTTAGGATTGAAAAAAACATAGGTACAACACGGGTATTCCGGATTTTCCTGGTCTGCTGCTATCTTGCAATTTGAATAGGCTGATTCGGTAGCCCAGACTGGTAATGTTTGTTTTAAAATAAATATTCGCTTGCTGGTGGTACTGCCAACATTTATGTAACCAATTACAGGCTCCGATGGGTTGCTGACAGAATGGATATTACCCTTTAGTTGTGATGGCAGTGCATCAAAAATGCTCCCTAATTGTTCGGTGTTCTTTTTCAGGTTTGTATAAAAGTTGTAGGCATCCGGTGTTAAAGCGTACTGTCTCACCAAAATACTGTATTCTATGCCAATTTTTTCGGATGAGGAAGCAATCGAGATGACCGGACTCTTATTAATCACATTTTGAGATAACTTAGCCGATGACCCTAACAGAATGGTACTTGATGTATCGCTATGCCAGCAGGTATAAATATTATCATTGACCAGGTCACGCGCTAACACCGTATCACCATTTGATTTATAGGCAGAAAGATAAGATGACCTAAACATCCATGTTTCCTGGTAATCCCATCTGAAATAACGGGCCTTATTGTTAGCATCATGTGTGTTTACATAAATATTCAGTCCGGCACCCGATATTAGATCACCCTGCGTATCATAACTAACACTATCGATAGGAGGA
Source organism: Bacteroidota bacterium (assembly GCA_048498695.1). Taxonomy (GTDB): domain Bacteria; phylum Bacteroidota; class Bacteroidia; order Sphingobacteriales; family Sphingobacteriaceae; genus Mucilaginibacter. Next base: position 1,300 of record JBEHXM010000097.1, on the reverse strand, counting down.
GAATTTACAACATCAACATAGTCTGATAAGTACTGTTTGCCGGCTGCTGTCTTGATATTTAGACGGTATTTATGGGCGCTGTTAAGGTTTAAGCCAGCGCTTACGTAACGCCCATTGCCAATTCCGACCAACGGGTACGAAACATTTTGATCGCCATCAACGGTTACTACGGCATCCAGTTCAGGGTTGATAGACGTTTTTTCGGAGATATTTACGGTATGGCTTAACTTAATAATAGTTGAATCATTCCCGCTGTTGATCACACCTTCCACAACTAAATAACTGCCTGGTGCACTTGTAGCCGGTGGGTTATACGGTTTTTTACAACTAATGACAGCAATAATTATCAGTATCAGCAGATACTTTTCTCTTTTCATAATGAGTACAACCTGATAAGGAAGCCGGAATTTGAATGTACGACAATTTTTAAATTTTCCGCTATAAAATTACCAATACATACAAGTACGTCAGTAAAATAACCTCGACATAGATTCATTTTATTTTTTCACCAGCCTCGCCACAAACATCGTATCTGCTTTATTCTCATAACCCTTTAACACCGTTTGCTTTTCTACTGTCATTCCCAAGTCTTTCACCATAAAATCTACGGCATCTTCATTCTCGGCCTTAAATGCTGAGCAGGTGATATAGATCAGCGGTTTACCGGGTTTAAGATATTTGACCACATTACGGGCAATGTTTTGCTGCAGGCGTTGAAAAAACTCTATTTTTTGTGGCTGAAACTGGCTAATCATCTCCGGTGTACGCCCCCACGTACCAGAGCCGCTGCATGGGGCGTCAAGAATGATGCCGTCAAATTCATAATTATGCAGTTCAGGGTCCACGTTTTTGGTCAGATCAAGCAGCTTTCTCTGGTATTTGATCAGTCCCGCCTGCTGAAAGCGCTCATCAAGGTTAGCAAGTATGGATTCGCGGATATCGGATACTACTAGTTTCAGATCGGGCTGCAATTCGTACAGTAGCAGACTTTTACCACCTGATGCGGCGCAGGCATCCCACCAGGCCTCCCATTTATTCGGCTTGAAATATTGTGCTGTTTGCTGTGAGGACAGGTCCTGCACCTCGAACCAGTTTTGCTGCGGAAAGATGTTTTCCAGCCGTGTGCCATTTGGCAGGGCCAGGCAGCCATTGCCTTCGTCTTTAAATACTACACTTTCTTTGGTGAGCAATGCTTTTACATGCTGATCAAAGCCTTTGTGTACCCGGATAAACAGGTCGGGCTGAACGAAAATGGATTTCAGAAAGGCATCCTGGTCAATATCTTTTGAAATATCAGCCG
>JBEHXM010000096.1:0-21565 GCA_048498695.1 Bacteroidota bacterium | reverse complement strand
CGCGCGTCGTCGCGCGGTTCCCGGCACTGATCGTTACGATACTGCCGTTACCGAAGCCGGTGAGTTCTGGGAAATATATAAACTGGATGTGGTAGAAATACCAACCAACACCCCAATAATAAGAGACGACAGGCAGGACTTGGTTTATCGCACCATACGCGAAAAATATAATGCGGTAGCTGATGAAATTGTACAGTTAACGCAGGTGGGCCGACCAGTGCTGGTGGGTACTACCTCGGTTGATATATCTGAGTTACTGAGCCGTATGCTTAAGCTGCGCGGTATCAAGCATAATGTACTGAATGCCAAGATGCACCAGAAGGAAGCGGATATTGTAGCCGAAGCCGGTAAATCTGGTACGGTGACCATCGCTACCAACATGGCCGGTCGTGGTACGGACATAAAATTAGGGCCTGGTGTTAAGGATGCCGGTGGTTTGGCCATTGTTGGTACCGAGCGTCATGAGTCGCGCCGTGTTGACAGGCAGCTGCGTGGTCGTTCAGGACGCCAGGGTGATCCGGGTTCAACCCAGTTCTTTGTATCATTGGAAGATAACCTGATGCGCTTGTTCGGATCAGAGCGTATCTCCGGCCTGATGGTACGTATGGGTATTGAAGAAGGTGAAGTGATACAACATTCCATGATCACTAAATCAATTGAACGTGCTCAGAAAAAGGTAGAAGAGAATAACTTTGGTATCCGTAAGCGTTTGCTGGAATATGATGACGTGATGAACTCACAGCGTACCGTAATCTATGCCAAACGTAAAAATGCATTGTTCGGGGAACGCCTTGAGGTCGATATCAACAATACCATTTTTGATGTGGTGGCAGATGTGGTGACTGAATACAGGGAAGCCAATAATTATGAAGGGTTCCAACTGGAGTTGATCCGCGTATTCTCTGTGGATACCGATATTAATGAAGATGAGTTTGCATCATCAAATATCAGTCAGTTAACTGATAAGGTGTTTCATGAAGTAACTGCTTTCTATAAACGTAAGGCCGAAGGCATTGCCAACCAGGCTTATCCGGTTTTAAAGGATGTGTTTGCTACACGCGGAGAATATGTCGAAAATATCGTAGTACCGTTTACCGATGGTGTTCACGGTATACAAGTGTCGGTTCCGCTTAAAAAGGCGGTTGATAATAAAGGCGCTGAAGTATTTAAATCTTTTGAAAAGAACGTAGTGCTTTACCTGATAGATGATGCCTGGAAAGAGCACTTGCGCGAAATGGACGAGTTAAAGCAATCTGTGCAGAACGCCGTTTATGAACAAAAAGACCCTTTACTGGTTTATAAGTTCGAAGCGTTCGAATTGTTCCGCGCGATGCTGGCCACGGTGAATAAAGAACTGGTAAGCTTCCTGTTCAGGGGCGGTATTCCGGTTCAGCAGGAAGCTGAAGAGGTGAGAGAAGCCAAGCCACAGCCAAAAACAGATTTGAAAAAACTGCGTACCTCTAAACCAGAACTGGTAAGCGAGGCAAACGGTATGCCAATGGACGATATGCGGGAAGTGCAAAAAGCTGTTCCTGTCAGGGTGGAGCAAAAGATAGGTCGTAATGATCCTTGTCCTTGCGGCAGCGGCAAAAAATATAAAAATTGCCATGGTGTAGGGCAGGCGTAATCAGCCTATAATAGTTGTCATCCTGAGCAAAGCGAAGGATCTTCTTAAAGAGATAAGTTGCCTGTAGACAAGGTGAAGAAGATTCTTCACTGCGTTCAGAATGACAAGCAGAATTTAGAATTTATTATACTATGAAAGCAGTATCAGTTTATAAAGCTATTTTGCAAATAACCGGATGCTGCTTTTTTATTGCCTTGTTTTTTTCGGCACCGGCCTATTCGCAAACGAGGGGTAAGGTAGAAGTGGTGAAGGATGCAAGGATAGATACGTTTGCGGCCAGGCGTGCAGAACTGAATAAGACCGGGGGCGTTGCTGATGGTGTTGCGGTAAACGGGTTCAGGGTGCAGATATTCAACGGGGAGAACCGTAAGGATGCCTACAACGCGCAGGCCAAATTCCTGGAGCAATTTCCGGATATTCGCACCTATATTACTTATAACGAGCCAAACTTTAAGGTGCGTGTGGGGGATTTCAGAACCCGCCTGGAAGCTGAAAAGCTGCAGGGTGAACTGACCAGGTGGTTCATTGGCCTATTTATTATCAACGAGAAAATTAATCCGCCTAAATTAGACACAGATGAATAAGGAGAAGATCCAGGAGCTTTCACAAAATATTTTTAATGAGGTGGTGGCTAACCGTCGTCACCTGCACTCACATCCCGAACTCTCTTTTCACGAAGTAGAAACATCTGCTTACGTGGCCGGGAAACTGGAAGCGCTTGGTCTGACTTATCAGCGAATGGCGGACAATGGCTTGGTGGCCCTGATCAAAGGAGATAAACCATCAGACCAGGTAGTGGCCCTGCGTGCCGATATGGACGCACTGCCTATTACCGAAGCCAACGATGTTCCTTACAGATCACAAAATACTGGGGTAATGCATGCCTGCGGACATGACGCGCATACTTCGTCCCTGTTGGGTACCGCTAAAATATTGACTGAATTAAAAAGCCAGTTCGCCGGAACTGTAAAGCTGATCTTCCAGCCTGCTGAAGAAAAACTGCCCGGAGGCGCCAGCCTGATGATCAAAGAAGGTGTGCTGGAAAACCCTAAACCGCAGGCCGTATTGGGGCAGCATGTAATGCCTTTGATAGATGCCGGTAAGGTTGGTTTCAGGGCCGGGAAGTATATGGCCTCAACGGATGAGATCTATGTAACAGTAAAAGGTAAGGGAGGCCACGGTGCACAACCGCAGGCGAATATTGATCCGGTGATTATCACCGCACATATATTAACCGCGCTGCAAACTATCATCAGTCGTTATAATGATCCTAAGAGCCCGTCGGTGCTTTCATTTGGTAAAGTGATCGCCAACGGTGCAACTAACGTAATCCCGAATGAGGTTTACCTGGAAGGCACCTTCCGTACAATGGATGAAGACTGGCGCGGCGATGCTCATAAAAAGATGAAGAAAATGGCCGAAGGCATTGCCGAGAGCATGGGCGGAAGCTGCGAATTCAATATCATGAGAGGTTATCCATTTCTCATCAACGAGGAAAAACTCACCAATGCCACCCGCGCGCATGCTGAGGATTATTTAGGAAAAGAAAACGTACTCGACCTGGATATCTGGATGGCCGCCGAAGATTTTGCCTACTACTCACAGGTTGCTGATTCCTGCTTTTACCGCTTAGGCACCCGCAACGAAAGCCGAGGTATTACTTCATCCGTACACACCCCAACATTTGATGTGGAAGAAAGTGCTTTTAAAATCAGCACAGGGTTGATGGCTTATCTGGCGTTGAAGCAGTTGGGTAATTAGACCGCTGATTCACAATGATTGACCTGATTGCGCTGATTTTATATAGTCACTTCAAATAATCAACGAAATCATAAAAATCATCTAAAAATCAACGGTCAAAACTCCGCATTCTTCGGGAACCTTGGAAACGGTATCACATCCCTGATGTTGGTCATCCCGGTAACAAACAGTACCATCCGCTCAAAGCCTAAACCAAAACCAGCATGCGGACAAGCGCCAAAACGGCGTGTATCCAAATACCACCATAATTCCTCTTTGGGTATACCCATCTCATCCATACGCTGCTCCAGTTTATCCAAACGCTCTTCACGTTGTGAGCCGCCCACCATTTCGCCGATACCGGGGAACAAGATGTCCATCGCCCTTACTGTTTTGCCGTCATCGTTCTGGCGCATGTAGAATGCCTTGATCTCTTTTGGATAATCCGTCAGGATAACCGGTTTTTTAAAGTGTTTCTCCACCAAATAGCGCTCGTGCTCCGATTGCAGATCGGTTCCCCAGCCTTCAACCGGGTAAGTGAACTTCTTCTTTTTATTCGGGGTTGATTCTTTTAAGATTTCGATTGCTTCCGTATAGGTCAGTCTTTGAAAATCGTTATTCAGGCAGAACTGCAGTTTTTCGGTCAGGCTCATTTCAGAACGTTCCTGCTGCGGCTTTTGCTTTTCTTCTTCGGCCAGGCGCTGGGTTAAAAACTCGATATCTTCGGCATTATGTTTTAATACATAACTGATCAGGTATTTTAACAGTTCTTCGGCCAGGTTCATATTATCTTCCAGGTCGTAGAAAGCCATCTCGGGTTCAATCATCCAAAACTCCGCGAGGTGACGGGTAGTATTAGAATTTTCAGCCCTGAAAGTTGGACCGAAAGTATAAATATCGCTCAGGGCCATGGCACCCAACTCACCTTCCAGCTGACCGGAAACAGTAAGATTGGTAGCACGTCCAAAGAAATCCTGTTTGTAATCGATCTCCCCGCTTTCTGTTTTTGGGGGATTTAGCAGGTCAAAATTGGTAACGTGAAAAGTCTCACCGGCACCCTCCGCATCCGAAGCGGTGATCACAGGCGTATGCAGGTAAACAAACCCCCGTTCCTGGAAAAAAGTATGCACCGCATAAGCCAGGCTGTTACGCACACGGAACACAGCGCCAAAAGTATTGGTACGGAAACGCAGGTGTGCTATCTCGCGCAAAAATTCCAGGCTGTGTTTTTTAGGCTGCAGCGGGTATTTCTCAGGATCGCTGTCGCCCAATATTTCTATCGATTTAGCTTTTACCTCAACTTTTTGGCCTTTACCTAAGGAAGCCACAAGCGTACCCACTACGCTGATGGCAGCGCCTGTGGTGAGGCGTTTTAGCAGGTTAGGGTCGGTGTTCTCAAAATCAACCACCACCTGGATGTTATTATTAGTCGAACCATCATTTAAAGCTATAAACTGGTTATTGCGGAAGGTACGTACCCATCCTTTAACCGTTACTTCAATATTGGTTTGTTCGCTTTCCAGTAATGCCTTGATCTTAGTGCGCTGACTCATAGTAAAATATTTCGAGCCGCAAAAATACGATTATTTGCTGTTTGTCTGAACCTGAATTATCAGAATTCGAGAATTACCCGAATTGAATCACCAACCATAGATTCTATAAATTCTTTAATTCGAAGAATTCTGGTTCAGACAATTACCTTTGCCTCTCAATGAACCCGAAAGCAAGCCTCATCATTGGCATTATCTGTATTTCCTTTTCGCCAATATTTGTAAAGCTTGCTATCGCACCGCCTGTCGCATCCGGATTTTACCGCATTTTTATTGCCTGGATATTTCTTGCACCTTATTGTATCTACAAAAAACAATTAAAGATCAGCCGCAACGACCTGGTAATTGCCTTGATCGGTGGCGTTGTTTTTGGGGCAGATATTGCCGTCTGGAATTTATCACTGATAAAAATAAGCGCCACCATATCTACCCTGATCGCTAACCTGGCCCCGGTGTGGGTGGGGCTGATCAGCTTTTTGATATTGCGGAAAAGATCAGGCGTTTTGTTTTGGGTGGGTACCTGGATCGCCATTTTAGGGATGATCATTTTAGTGGGTTATAAAAATATCCTGCACCTGCAATTTAACATCGGCCTGGTATATGCGCTGATCGCCAGTTTGTTTTACGCTATTTACATCATGATCACCAAAGGTATCCTGCGCAAAATAAGTACCGTAACCTTTATGTTTTATAATATGCTGGGGGCCTCGGTATTTTTACTGTTGATTTGTGAATACCAGCATAACGAGTTGATCCACTACTCAACACCGACCTGGTTATATTTATTAGGTATGGGGTTGATCTGCCAACTGGCGGGCTGGATCACCATTAATTATTCGCTCAATTACCTGGAGGCAACTAAAGTTTCCATCGCCTTATTAAGCCAAACTGTAATAGCAGGTATTTGGGCGATGCTTTTGCTGAATGAAACGCTTGAACTCAAAGAAATAATCGGCAGTGTTATCGTACTGACGGGTATTGCTGTCACATTTTTAAAAAGACGGCAAACTACTGCGCCGGTAAATTAATTTTGTTAATAAGGCAATGGTGAATTGCCCTACATTTGTATTTTTAACTGATGATCACCAAACCCACTATCGACCGTATTATGGAAGCCATCGACATTGTCGAGGTGGTGGGCGAGTTTGTGCAGTTAAAAAAGCGTGGTGCCAATTATGTAGGCTTATCACCGTTTGCTAACGAACGTACACCGTCGTTTACGGTATCGCCTGCAAAAGGCATTTTCAAAGACTTTTCATCGGGTAAAGGTGGCTCAGCAGTCACCTTTTTGATGGAGTTGGAGAAGTTCACCTATCCCGAAGCGCTAAAATGGCTGGCCAAGAAATACGGCATCGAGGTTGAAGAAACGGTTGAGGCTTTTGAGAACAAAGAGGAGGAAAATCATCGCGAAAGCTTGATGATCGTAAGCGCTTACGCCGCTAAGTTTTTTCATGAAAGCCTGCTGGAAACGGAAGAAGGAAAAAATATCGGCTTAAGCTATTTCAAGGAACGCGGTTTCAGTAACGATACCATCAAAAAATTCGAGTTGGGCTACTCGCCCGACCAATGGGAAGCTTTCACAGGGCAGGCCACAAAGGAAGGCTACCTGGAAGAATTTTTAGTAGAAAGCGGCTTGTCAGTTAAGCGGGATAACGGAACGATGTATGACCGTTACCGTGGCCGGGTGATGTTCCCTATACATGGCTTTACCGGCCGGGTAATTGCCTTTGGCGGAAGGACGCTGAAAACAGATAAGAATGTCCCTAAGTATGTTAACTCGCCGGAGTCGGAGATATACCATAAGTCCAATGTATTATACGGCCTTTATTTTGCCAAAAAAGCAATAAGGGATGAGGATAATTGTTATTTGGTAGAAGGTTACGCCGACGTACTGTCGGTACACCAGGCGGGTATAGAAAACGTGGTAGCCTCATCGGGTACTTCATTGACGGTGGAGCAAATCAGGCTGATCGGGCGGTTCACCAAAAACGTTACCATTTTGTACGATGGTGATGCAGCCGGTATCAAAGCTTCATTAAGAGGTTTGGATATGATATTGGAAGAAGGGCTGAATGTAAAGGTGGTGCTTTTTCCTGACGGACATGATCCGGATTCCTACGTGCGCAGTGTGGGCACCAATGCTTTTAAAACCCATATCGACAAAAACCGCAAGGATTTTATTCTTTATAAAACGGACATCCTGCTTAAGGAAGCAGGCACTGACCCGATAAAACGTGCTGATGTTATCAGGGAAGTGGTAGAAAGCATTGCCAAAATACCTGATTCGATAAAGGCTTCGGTTTTTATTAAGGATTGCAGTCATTTATTGCAGATAGATGAGCGGGCACTCCTTTCGGAACTAAATAAAATGCGACTGGCTAAAGCTAAAAAAGATAGCCAGCAGCAAGCTTCCAAATTAGCCGAAACGGTGGATTATCCATCAGCAGAAGAAATAGCTCCTGAAAAATCGTTAAAGGAAGATCATACCCAGGAAAAAGAGATCATACGGTTGCTGTTGCTTTATGGCAGCAAAATGATCGACTGGGATGGTATCGCCAATACCTATATCGGCCCGTTTATGATAGCCGAATTGGGAGATGTGGAGTTTGAACATGAGCCAAGCAAAAGATTTGTAGAGCTATATAGTAAAGAAGTGGAAAACGGCCTTTTGCCGGAGGAGCAATTTTTTATTCACTATCCCGATAAGGAAATCGTCGATCTGACCGTTACATTGATAGCTACCAAATATACCCTGAGCGAGAATTGGTACGAGATGCACAAGATACTGGTGCCTGACGAGCAAGTAAATATGAAAGCCACTATTTTAGGTGCGATATTCCATTTGAAAAAACATAAGGTGGGCAAGATACTGGATAACCTGCGCGGAGAACTTCAGAAAGCGGAAGGTGAGGCGGATACCGAAATATTGCTGACTCAATATATGCAAATGAAAAAGGTGGAGAAAAGCATTTCGGATTATTTAGGTTCGGTAATTATTAAATAATGGCGCTGCACCTCGACCTGGGCCGCAAAGGCGAAAGTTTGGCAAAAACATTTCTGGAAGGTTTGGGTTACGAAATACTGGATGAGAACTGGACGCATGGCAAAGCCGAAATAGACCTGGTGGCCTATAAAAACAGTATCATCATTTTTATAGAAGTAAAAACGCGCACAGGTAACAGCTTTGGCGAACCGGAAGATTTTGTAGATAACCGCAAACAAAAATTGTTAGCCGACGCTGCGGACGAATATATTTACCTGATGGATCACCAGGGCGAGGTCCGGTTTGATATTGTATCCATACTGTTTGATAAAAATGCTAACTATACACTAAAACATATCGAAGATGCCTTTTGGCCTTCTGCTACTTAGACCTATGAAAAATAAATTTATTCTACTGCTGTTAACTCTCATAGCAATTGTTTATGGTTGTAATAATGATAATAAACAAACGGCTTCCTTATCTATAAGTCCTGAAGCGGGTACAAGCTATAAATCTGGTGCCCCGGTAACAGTGAAAATAAGTTACCCGGCCGGCACTAAGCCCGATTCTATTGTTTACCTGGTAGATTCTACACGCTTTGCTTCTAAAAAAGATTCATCAGCAGTTACGCTTAAAACAGATACTATGCCGCTGGGTCCCCGTGGAATAACCGCCAAGCTATACCAGGGCGGCAAAAGCCAGGATGTATCCACTAATATCGTGATACTCGCAGCTAAAGCGCCTGAAGAATATACCTTTAAGGTTGAAAAAGTATTTCCGCATGATACCGGTTCTTATACCGAAGGGCTGCTGTACCAGGATGGATATTTGTATGAAAGTACCGGCCAGCCCGGTCATTCGGAATTGCGCAAAGTAGACCTGGAAACTGGTAAAGCATTACAGGTAGCTAAGCTTGACACGCAATTTTTTGGTGAGGGAAGTGCTATCATAGGCGATAAAATAGTAATGCTCACTTATAAAGACCCGCGGTTTACCTTTGTGTTTGATAAAAAGACCTTTAAATTATTAGATAAACAGCCATACAATGTAGGTGTGGAAGGCTGGGGGCTGACCTTTGACGGTAAAAAACTATATACCGACGACAGCACCAATCGTATCTGGTTTTTAGATAAAGATACCTATCGTCAAACCGGCTATATTGATGTATATGACGATCAGGGCCCTGTAAAAGAAATAAACGAGCTGGAGTATATCGATGGTAAGCTATACGCCAATGTATGGGAAACGGATAATATTGTCGTGATCGATCCTAAAAGCGGCGCTGTTTTACAAAAAATAGATCTGGGCAGTCTTTACCCGCAGGATAAACGAACGCTTACAGCCGATGTGCTGAACGGAATTGCCTGGGATGCAAAAGGGAAACGCCTGTTTATTACCGGCAAAAAATGGCCGCATTTATACCAGGTGAAGTTTATGAAGAAATAGTTTCCAGTTTTCAGTGGGTAGTTTGCAGTTTTAAATAATGTGCCAACCGCCAACTTAAAACTGCCAACTGACTATCGCCATGCCTTATACCGATTAATCAACCCATTAGTTGATGAATCATGACTGCTTACTTCGCTATCGTCTTTTAATTCAGGAAGAATTTTACCAGCCAATTGCTTGCCTAATTCTACACCCCATTGATCGAAACTATAAATATTCCAAATAATACCCTGGACAAATATCTTGTGCTCATACATGGCTATTAATGAACCTAAAGTACGTGGAGTGATCTTTTTAATCAGGATGGAATTAGTTGGCCTGTTGCCATCAAACTCCTTAAAGGGCGCCAGCTTTTCTATTTCCGCTTCTGATTTGCCTGATGCTTTTAATTCGGCCACCACTTCCTCGCGGGTTTTACCGTTCATCAAAGCTTCGGTTTGGGCAAAGAAGTTTGACAGCAGCATTTTATGATGCTCACCAAGCGGGTTATGTGATTGTGCGGGTGCAATAAAATCACAGGGAATTAATTTGGTACCCTGGTGTATCAGCTGGTAAAAAGCATGCTGCCCGTTGGTGCCGGGTTCACCCCAGATGATCGGACCGGTGGAGTAATCTACTGACTCGCCGTTGCGGTCCACATGCTTGCCATTGCTTTCCATATCGCCTTGCTGGAAATAGGCAGCAAAACGGTGCATGTATTGATCATATGGTAGTATGGCATTGGTTTCGGTCTCAAAAAAATTATTGTACCATACACCCATCAGCGCCAATATTACCGGCAGATTTTGTTCCAGCTCGGTATTTTTAAAGTGCTGGTCCATCTGGTGCGCACCTGTTAAAAGCTCTGTAAAATTTTCAAATCCGATGCTCAATGAAATAGAAAGGCCGATAGCACTCCATAGCGAGTATCTTCCGCCAACCCAATCCCAAAACTCAAACATATTTTTGGTGTCGATACCAAACTGCTCAACGGCTTTGGCATTGGTAGATAGGGCTGCAAAATGTTTGGCGATATCCTTGTCGTTTGCTCCACCGGCAATAGTCCAATCGCGTGCGCTGTGGGCATTAGCCATAGTTTCCTGGGTGGTAAAAGTTTTTGACGCTATCAGGAAAAGCGTAGTCTCAGGGTTAAGCGGTTTTAAGGTCTCCACTATATGTGTTGCGTCTACATTTGACACAAAATGAAGGTTCAGGTGATTTTTGTAGGACTTTAACGCTTCGGTAACCATTACCGGCCCGAGGTCTGACCCGCCTATGCCGATATTCACCACATCGGTAATTGCTTTCCCGGTAAAGCCCTTCCATTCGCCCGAAATGATCGCTTCGCTAAAATCTTTCATTTGCTGCAGCACCTTGTTTACATCAGGCATTACATCCTTCCCATCAACATAGATGGGGCTGTTGCTCCGGTTACGTAAAGCGATATGCAATACAGGGCGGCCCTCCGTTACATTGATCTTTTCGCCCGAAAACATAGCTTCTGCTGCATCTTTTACCCTACATTCTTTTGCCAGCTGTATCAATAAAGCAACGGTCTCATCATCAATCCGGTTTTTAGAATAGTCAAGCAAAATATCGTTGAACTCCGCTGAAAATTTATTAAAGCGTTGATTATCAGCTTTAAAAAGATCCTTCATGCTTTTTGATGTAATGTCGATGAAGTGATCGGCTAAGTATTTATAAGCCTGTGTGGTGGTAAAATCAATGTTTGGCAGCATAATTGAATGGTTTTACACAAAAATAGAATTAAATATTCAGGTGAATGACAAATAAATTTTAGTGTTTTTTCAATGACATTAAACTCCTGTTTAGTGTTGAAATTACACCCGGTTTCAGTGTCAAAAACACACCACCTTTGGGTGTTAAAATGACACACCTTACATAGTGTTTGTTTTACACCGACAAATTATTAAATTTTGAAAATATTATGACATATTTTTTGAATTTAAAAACAACAAATTAATATCTTTGTACGTATGATAAATAAATGCTTTGTTTATCATCATTTTGTTAATCACTAAAAAGGTAAAATTTATGTTCGAAAAACTCTTTTTGCTTGTGAAAAATAACGCCGGGAAGGCCGTTATGGAATACCCTGAAATTTCTGAAAAGGACCGCGAAGCTGTAATCAATGAAGCGTCCAGTTCTATTATCGAAGTTTTAAAAGGGCAGATGGAGTCGGGTAAGCTAAAAGACCTGGTTAAATATTTCCAGTATCCGGATATTTACAGAAATCCTTTGATCACCAGCGTGGTTAACAAATTTGCCAATAAACTAAATAGGTTTTATGGTATTGACCCTGTATCTGCTTTACGTATCTCAAATTCTATGATCCCGCCTGTAATGCTTGAGCTGATCAAGCAGACAAAGAGCGAACAGAACAAGGAATTTGCTTTAAGTTCATTTCTTTCAAAAATCAACGGCAATCGTGCTGATCTGAGCGACTTAGTTCAGAACATGATCGCATTGTAAGATCTACTACCTATAAAAACAAGTTCAGAGGGGCTGTAAATAAGTTTTACAACCCCTTTGGCATTTTAGGCCTCACCTAAATCCTCACCAAAGGAGAGCACTTTAAGAAACTCCAATCTGCATATTTGCACATCTGAAATCTGCACATTAAACTTATATTTGCTCCATGACTAAAGAACAAGTTCAGGATTTGAGGGATAGAACAGCTTCCCTGAGGAGGCATCTTTGACATCGATAAAAAACTCGATGCCCTTGAAAAAGAACAGGAAATAACCGTTGGGCCCCATTTCTGGGACAGTCCTAAAGAGGCCGAAAAAGTACTCGCTTCCATCAAGCTAAAAAAAGTCTGGACAGATGCTTTTCAAAAAGTGGTATCCGTTGTGGATGATACCGGTGTGCTTTTTGAATTCTACCAGGCGGGTGATGCTTCCGAAGCAGAAATGCAGGAACAATTTGATGCAGCCACCAAAGCAGTAGAAGAACTGGAGTTTAAAAATATGCTCTCAGCTGAGGAAGATCAGCTGAATGCCGTATTGCAGATCACAGCCGGGGCAGGCGGTACTGAAAGCTGCGACTGGGCAGGTATGCTAATGCGTATGTATATTATGTGGGGCGAAAAAAGTGGCTATAAAATAACCGAGCAGGATTTCCAGGAAGGGGACGTGGCTGGTGTTAAAACGGTTACGCTTCAAATTGAAGGCGATTTTGCCTACGGCTATTTAAAAGGCGAAAATGGGGTACACCGTTTGGTGCGTATCTCGCCTTTTGATTCAAACGCCAAACGCCATACTTCTTTTGCCTCAGTGTATGTTTATCCTTTGGTGGACGATACTATCGAAATTGATATTAACCCGGCAGATATTGAATTTGAAACCTTTCGTTCAGGCGGTGCAGGCGGGCAGAATGTGAACAAGGTGGAAACAGCGGTTCGTTTGTATCACAAACCTTCAGGTATCATTATTAAAAACCAGGAGTCGCGCTCACAGTTGCAGAATAAAGACAATGCGATACGATTATTAAAATCGCAGTTATATGAGATCGAGATGCGTAAGCGTCAGGAAACCAGCAATGCGATAGAGGGTAGCAAAAAGAAAATTGAATGGGGCTCGCAGATCAGGAATTATGTGCTGCATCCATACAAGTTGGTGAAGGACCTGCGTACCGACCATGAAACATCAAACGCCAGTGCGGTATTGGACGGCGACCTGGATGAGTTTTTAAAAGCCTACCTGATGGAATTTGGCGGTTCAAAGTAATCGGTTATATTTGGCAAAAGCTTATCAATTGTAACCGGTTATGTTAAAAAATCTGCTATCACTACTGTTAATGGCCTTATTTTCATCTGCTGTATTTGCTCAGCAAAAGCCCATTCTTTTATATCCTAACGGTGTGCCTAATTCAAAAAAAGCGCCTGCTACTTACGTGGAGAAACGTGAAGGGTATAGTGTCAGTTTAGTGACTGATCCAACCATCACTCCCTATTTCCCGGCAAAGGATAAAGCAACCGGTACGGCGATCATTATTTTTCCGGGCGGCAGTTATATCAATTTAGCCACAGGTCATGAAGGTGAAGCCATTGCACAGGCATTTAATGCAATCGGCGTAACCGCCTTTGTAGTGAAATACCGCTTGCCAAGTGACCAAATTATGGTGGATAAAACCATCGGGCCATTGCAGGATGCTGAACGTGCTATACAAATGGTTAGACAAAGAGCAACTGAGTGGGGAGTAAATCCGAATAAAGTGGGTATCATAGGCTTTTCGGCAGGAGGACATTTAGCTTCCACGCTGGATACTCATTTCGATAAAGTTGTTATTGAAAATAAAGATAAGATCAGTCTGAGGCCTGATTTTGCTATGCTGATTTACCCTGTAATTAGTTTCGGGCCCTACGCGCATGCATTTTCTCGCGAGAACCTGGTTGGTAAAAATCCGTCAGCTGAAAAGCTGGAATTATATTCAAATGAAAAGCAGGTAACTGCTAATACACCGCCCACATTTTTAGTACATGCAGAAGATGACGATGTGGTGCCCGTACAAAATTCTATCCTGTTTTATAACGCCATGCTTCAGTATAAGGTGAAAGGCGAACTGCATATTATGCAGGCAGGCGGACACGGTTTTGGATTGAACAACCCGAAAACTAAGGATAAATGGTTTGACTGGGCGGCCAATTGGCTGAATGAGAATGGGTTTTAGGAGATTGATTACACCGATTTTAATAACAGATTACACCGATTGGCAACTGATAACCAATCACTGGTTTCTGATCACTATTAATTCAATATCGTCAGTAACTCATTCAACTCAGTCACCTTCTCCGTCGACCCCAGGTTTTCATAAGAGCTGATCAGGTTGCGTAACACGCGGCGGATAATGTCGGCGTTGGAGCAGGGTTCATAAAATTGCTTCTCGGCTTTCAGGTTCAGTTGTTTCAGAAACATATCTACATCGCGGCGGCCGAAAATAAATCCTTTATTGAAGGCATTGATATAAAACAGGATTCCGCCTTCAAATTCCGTTTCCATGGTTTCGTCAACATAAGCCAAAATAAAGTGCTGCGGCAGGTTGACTCCGTAAACGGGGATATCCAACTTTTGGGCGATAATGGAATAAATAATAGCCAGTGATATCTGGTTGCCCTTTTTAGTTTCCAGCACCTGATTCAGGTAGCTATTTTGCGGGTCCTGGTGGTTGGAAGTATTACCGCTAAACCCGTGAATATTATAAAATACATGGTTGATAAGTTTGACCTGTTCCGCCGGACTGCTATCATAGATCAGTTGCAGCCAAATGTCCCGTTTGATCGCCTCTATCTGGTTAATCACCTTTTGCTCGTCCAGGTCGGGATATTGGTATTTATTGATCGTTAGTACGCCATGCAGCAGGTCGAAAGCGCCGCCCTGGTACCATAGCTTCAATTCTTCTTTCACAATGCCGAACTGTATCTCGTGTACCAGGTTGGCAATCCGTTCCTGTTGGATCGGGTCAAACGCCTGCTCCCATGCCGACTCGAGATATTCGATCACCTCACCGCCATAAGAAGCAAGCTTATTATGGATATGCTCAAATATTTCCGTGTCCGGATCATCAAGCAGGCGGATGAGTGAATTTACTTCTTTGGGATCTATCATACTATAGATGCTAAAATACTAAACCTTTGTCTAATTTTGCAGCCATGTTAAATTTAAGGTTCGCGAAGGATTACCTGCTGCACCGTTTACGTGCGAAAAGCAGGCATGGGTTACATTCGCCGTTTGTATACAGGCTTGTTGACGAGGTTATTTACGATTTAAATAACAAAGATATTTATAACGAGATTGAAAATATACGCTCCGGGCTACTTTCTGACAATCAGGTGATAACTGTAACCGACCTGGGCGCAGGATCACATGTAAATAATAACCGTCAAAAAAAGGTAAGCGATATAGCCCGCAACGCCCTAAAACCACCAAAACTGGCGCAGCTACTTTATCGCCTAGTAAAAGACCTGCAGCCGGGCAAAATGATCGAATTAGGTACCTGCCTGGGTACTACTTCTTTATACCTGAAAAGTGCAGCACCCTCAGCTGAGCTTTACACATTGGAAGGCTGCCCCGAAACAGCAAATGTTGCGAAAGGAGTTTTCGAGAAATCGGGTATTCATGATATCAAACAGGTTATTGGCAATTTTGATGATACATTGTTAAGTGTTATTAGCGACCTGGATCAACTGGATTTTGTTTTTGTAGATGGCAATCATCAAAAAGATGCTACGCTGAAGTATTTTGAATGGTGCCTGCCTAAAGTGCATGAAAACACCTTGCTGATATTTGATGACATTTATTGGAGCGAGGGTATGAAGGAAGCCTGGAGCATCATAAAATCTCATCCTAAGGTTACCGTTACCGTCGATCTGTTTTGGATAGGGTTGGTGTATTTTAAACCTAATCAGGCTAAAGAGAATTTTAAGATCAGATTTTAGATGGCGATGATTTGGCTAAAGCCAATTCCTTTCGAATTAATTATTCCGTCGGCTAAAGCCAACGGCAATGAGCTTGATATTTTGTAAGTTTAGATTGATTATTAGAAAAAAATCGGAGTAAGTTAACATTCATTGCCGTCCCATTTATGGGACGGATTCAAAGCATTATTGATTGGCTTTAGCCGAAAAACTAGCAAACCCAATTTGCACATCTTCTCATCTGCATATCTGCACATCAAAACGCTTGCCCTAACCCGATATAAAACCCGCTTTGCCTTGCTTCGCCGGGCACTTTTTCGCCTACACCATAATCAACACGTACACTCAAGCCTTTTTCGGTATCAAAGAAATAACGCAGGCCGCCGCCGTAATTGGGCTTCAGGGAATTGATGCTAAAATTGGTATGCGCCACTTCGCCGGTGCCTAAAAAGCCTACAATGCCTATGCGGTTGGTAAGTCTGTAGCGTAATTCGGTTTGTCCTGCAATAAAATTTCTATCGCGGTAACGGCCGCTGTAATAACCCCGCATCATTTCATCACTGCCAAGGGCCGGGAGCAGGTAAAATGGCGAACTGCCACCTGTCAGGCTTTGTTCCTGTATATCCAGACCTAAAACCAGCCTTTTACTGAGCAGAAAAAACTGTGAGTATTCTATATTAAAAAAGCCGCCGGTATAACCATTGTTGCTCAAAATGCCATGCATCAGGTTGTAATAAGCGGTAATGATCATGCCACTGGTGGTGTAGGTATTGTTATTACGGCTATCGAAGATCAGGCTGGGGCCGACGAAAACACTGGCACCTCCTGACCTGTCCTGCACCTGCGGATCGGTTTCAAAAAAGGAGCTGTTGGCGTCAGAGTTGGCATATTTATAATTGAAGCCACCTGCCACTACGCCGGCATATAAATACTTGGTCACTAATTTTTCGGCGTCGAAGTTTAGTTTAAAACGTTTTTCATCAACCAGTTCACCATCTGCTTTGCGCGTATTGTTGCCTATGCCATAAAAATTGAAGGGGAAATGCGTGTAGCTGATGGCCGAATATAAATGCCATTCGTTTTGCGGTGAGAAATAGGTATTACTTAAACTAAAGCGGCTTTGCCCTTTGGTGGTTATGGTAGCATAGCCAAAAATATTAGAAACTTTGGTATGGCTTTTTCTGCTGGTATCGCTGTAAAATGAATACAAACCTGCACCCCCGGCTTCAATGCCTGTCTCGGGTGCCGAACTTAGCACCGGCAATATAACGAAGCTGCTATGACGGGTGCTGTCGTTATCAAAATACATCTTATTGATAAACTTTGGCAGCCATTTTACCTGCGCCTTTACCTGGTATATGCTGAATAAAAATACAAATGCGGTAAATAGTTTTTTCATAGGGTGCTGCGCTGCGAAGATAAACCCAAATTCTTTATAGTTGTTTATCCCCGGTACTAATTTTGAATTTCGGTCGGCGGATTAAACAAAATATCTACTTTTGCAGCAGAAAAACACATTAACCCATGAGTAACACACGAGGCCCAATCTCCCAGTTTATTGAAAGAAATTACCTGCATTTTAATGCTGCTGCATTAATGGATGCTGCCAAAGGATATGAAACCCATTTAGCCGAAGGCGGCAAAATGATGGTGACACTCGCAGGCGCCATGAGCACCGCCGAATTAGGCATCTCCCTTGCCGAAATGATCCGCCAGGATAAGATCGCCATTATCTCCTGCACGGGCGCCAACCTGGAAGAGGATATCATGAACCTGGTAGCACATTCACATTACAAACGCGTACCTAATTACCGTGATCTTAGTCCGCAGGACGAGTGGGATTTGCTGGAGCATCATTACAACCGCGTTACCGATACCTGTATACCCGAGGAAGAAGCATTCCGTCGTTTGCAAAAGCACATCCACAAAATATGGAAGGATGCCGATGACAAGGGTGAGCGTTATTTTCCGCATGAGTATATGTATAAGATATTACTGAGTGGCGAGTTAGAGGAATATTATGAGATCGACCCTAAAAATTCATGGATGCTGGCTGCAGCTGAGAAGAACCTGCCTATAGTAGTGCCCGGATGGGAAGACTCGACCATGGGAAATATATTCGCCTCTTATGTGATCAAAGGACAGATCAAACCTACCACCATGAAAAGCGGAATCGAATACATGGCATGGCTGGCCGATTGGTATGTGAAGAACTCTGAAGGCAAAGGAATAGGCTTTTTCCAGATAGGCGGGGGCATAGCCGGCGACTTCCCGATATGCGTGGTGCCGATGCTTTACCAGGATATGGAAATGGAGAATATTCCGTTCTGGAGTTACTTCTGCCAGATATCCGATTCAACCACTTCTTATGGTTCATATTCAGGCGCTGTACCGAATGAAAAGATCACATGGGGTAAACTCGACATCCATACACCTAAATTCATTGTGGAGTCTGATGCGACTATTGTTGCACCGCTTATTTTTGCATGGTTACTAAAACAATAATTTTATTTCCAAAAAAAAAGTAATATTGTATAATCAAACCTAATTGATTCCACCTGATAGAAAACGGCCATAACGCAACTTTAAAGCAGGTTTTTGTATTTATTTAGAACGATTATAAATTATATATAACTGTCATTAATTTGTCAGCCTTACTGTAATAAATTTTACTTTTGTGGCTGAAAAAAACGGGTTAAATATTCATCCTTTGTCAATTTTCAAACATTAAATAAAAAATTATTTAGCATAAATACACTTTATGAGAAGTATCTCATTGATTTTAAAACAATTCTCAAGGGCGGTTTTGCTGGTAGCCGGTCTTGCCATTTGTGGATCTGCTGCTTATGCCCAGGGAGACGCTGCCAAAGGCGAGGCCCTGTTCAAGGCGAAATGTACCACTTGTCACAAGATCGGATCGCGTTTAATAGGCCCGGCCCTTGGTCCTCAGCTAACATCAGAAACTGATGATAAATACCTGACCCAATGGATACAGAATAACCAGGCTTTAATTGCGGCAAAAAATCCTAAGGCATTAAAGATCTTTAATGAGTTTAACCAGTCGAACATGACTGTGTTTGCCGATCTGTCTGATGGTGATGTAGCAAATATAATCACCTACGTTCGTGATGAGTGGAAGAAAGAACAATCAGTCTCCAAAACGAACCCTCAAAATCCTAGCACTCCAACTGAATCAGGCCCAAGTGGTTTGGTGATCTGGGGTTTGATCGGTGTGATCATTATCGCATTCATTGTTATACTGGTATTAAACAAGGTTATTGCCACTTTAGAGCGTTTACTGCTTAAAAGACAAGGCCTTGAGGTTGAAGAGGAAGAAGCAGAGGAAACCGGCGCGCCAAAAGACCGTTATGCACTGGCAAAGAAACTGATCAAGAATAAGAAGTTTGTATTCTTTGTTATTTTATGCGGTAGTATTGCTATGGGAAGCTGGACATGGGTTACTTTGTGGAACACCAACGTGCATACAGGTTACCAACCGGTACAACCTATCAAATTCCCGCACGACCTGCACGCAGGAGCTATGCAGATCAATTGCCAGTATTGCCACTCCGGTGCTTACAAATCAAAAAATGCTTCTATCCCGTCGCTGAATATCTGTATGAACTGCCACAAGGTAGTAAAGACAGAATCGCCGGAGATACATAAGATATATGACGCATTGGGTTATGATCCGCAAACTCAAAAATATGACAGCACTAAATCAAGGCCGATACAATGGATTCGTGTACACAATCTGCCTGACTTCGCTTACTTCAACCACTCGCAGCATGTTAAGGTGCAGGGTCTAAGATGCCAGACTTGCCACGGCCCGGTTGAAACCATGAAAGAGATTTATCAATACTCGCCACTTACTATGAAATGGTGTATACAGTGCCACAAGCGTACCGAAATTAAGATCAAAGGCAATGCTTACTATGAAAAAATGGAGCAGGTGCATGAGCTGATCAGAAAAGGCGGAAAAGTGACCGAAGCCATGATGGGCGGTATCGAGTGCGGCAAGTGCCATTATTAATAAATAGAGCCAGGAACCAAGAGTCAGGAACCAGGAGGGATACTGAAAATTGAAATGGCGAACATTAAAAGAAATGAAAAAACAATCTTGATTCTTGAATCTTGATTCCTGAATCTAACAACATAGCTTAAATGGACAGCAATAAAAAATACTGGAAGGGTTTAGAAGAACTAAACAACGAACCGGAATTTGTTGAGAAAAATAAACACGAATTCGCCGAACCTATCCCGATCGAAGAAGTTTTGAGCGGTAATGGCTTAATGGCTAAAACACCACGCCGTGACTTTTTAAAGGCATTGGGTTTTGGTGTGGGCGCGGTTACTTTGGCAGCTTGTCAGAAAGTTCCGGTACATAAATCTATCCCTTACCTGATCAAACCCGAAGAGGTAACACCGGGTGTAGCCAACTATTATGTATCCAGCTATGACGGTCATGCTGTTTTGGTTAAAACACGTGAAGGCCGCCCGATCAAGATAGAAGGAAATCCTAACGACCTGTTATCAAAAGGCGGTTTAAGCGGTCAGGCGCAAGCTTCAGTATTGGATCTGTATGATGCCAATCGCTTAAAAAACCCTGTTCAGGATGGTAATGACGCTACCTGGGCCAGTATCGATACTTTTGTAAAAAATGAACTGGCTGCGATCAAAACCAGCGGAAAGAAAATAGCCATTGTTTCGTCAACCGTTCACAGTCCATCTACTTTAGCTGTAATTGCTGATTTTATTGCGCAATATCCAACGGCAAAACATATTAATTACGACGCCGTATCTTATACAGGTATTATCCAGGCTAATCAAAACAGTTTTGGTAAAGCAGTATTGCCGCATTATCATTTTGATAAGGCTGATGTGATCGTAAGCTTCGGGGCTGACTTCCTGGGCACATGGATATCACCGGTTGAATTTACGGGCCAATATGTTCAAAACCGTAATAACAAATCACTTCAGAATCAAAAGATGTCGCGCCATATCCAGTTTGAAACGGGTATGAGCTTAACAGGATCAAACGCCGACGTGCGTATCCCTATTAAACCATCTGAAGAAGGAGTTGCTTTAGTTAATTTATACAATCAAATTTCGGGTACTACTTTACCGGGCACCAGGAAACTGAATAACGCTAATGCTGATAAGGCACTTACCATTGTTGCTAAAGAATTACAGGCAGCAAAAGGCAAAGCTTTGGTAGTATCGGGTTCAAATGATGTAGCCGTACAAGTACTGGTTAATGCGATCAACTCAGCATTAGGCAGCTATGGCACTACCATCGACCTTGACAATTACTCTAATCAATACGCAGGTAACGATCATGATTTTACCGAATTAGTAAAAGAAATGAACAATGGCGAAGTTGGTGCAGTATTGTTCCTGAATGCTAACCCGGCCTATGAGTATCATAGCTCAAGCGCTATAAAAGACGCTCTTAAGAAAGTACGTTTGAGAATATCGTTCTCTGAACGCGCTGATGAGACTGCCGCACTATGTAATATAGGAGCGCCAAATCATTATTACCTGGAATCATGGGGTGATGATAACGTGATCGAGGGCTACTATACAGTTGTACAACCTACTATCAACCCGGTATATAATACGCGCCAGGCTGAAGAAAGCTTATTAATATGGTCTGATAACCCGGTTAAGGAATATTATACCTATGTAAGAAATAACTGGGATAAGAACCTGCTGGCTAAAGGCGGATTGACCGGTCAGAAAGGTTGGGAAGCTTTATTACAAACCGGATTTGTAAAAGTTGCCGATAAGCCTGCCGGTACTTA
>JBEHXM010000095.1:0-21910 GCA_048498695.1 Bacteroidota bacterium | reverse complement strand
AGCTGGGAGGGTAAAAAGGGGACAAAACAACACACTACTCTATAGTTGACCGGGATGGCAATGCAGTAGCAATTACCACTACATTGAACGGAGGATTCGGATCAAAGATATTTGTTAAGGGTGCTGGATTTTTACTGAACAACGAGATGGACGACTTTAGCTCCAAACCCGGCGTACCTAATATGTTCGGCCTGGTTGGCGGTAAGGCAAACAGTATTCAGCCTGGCAAACGAATGTTGTCGTCCATGACGCCGACCATTGTAGAAAAAGATGGGAAGCTATTTATGGTAGTAGGCACACCAGGCGGATCGACCATTATCACTTCGGTTTTTCAAACCATACTCAATGTGATAGAATTTAAACAGGACATGCAGCAGGCTGTGGGTTCAAAGCGTTTTCATCACCAATGGCTGCCTGATGTTGTTTATGTAGAAAAGGATGCGATAGACAATGCAACACGCGTTAAGCTGGAGCAAAAAGGCTATAAAATAGTTGATGGCGGTCCAAGCGGCCGGGTAGATGCTATATTGAAAACGCAATGGGGGTATTACCAGGGTGGTGCCGATCCCAGGGGGGATGATACGAAGCTGGGGTGGTGATCCGGTTGACAGTTTGCAGTGGACAGTTTGCAGTTGATAAAATAATAGCTGCCAGCTGTAAAGTGTCTACAGCAAACTGAACAAAATTTGTATAATCAATTCACGTAGTTTATGTTTGCCAGTAATGCCTAATCATATAAAACACCAGGAAACGATAGACTATTTTGTAAAAATAGTATGGCAAACTATGGCTAACCGCTATAATCAGTTAGTTACAGAGTTTGGCATTACACAATCCATCGGTTATTTGCTCATCAATATCGACGAAAAAGAGGGGACTACCGTTTCCCAGGCAGCATCCCTGTTAGGATTAAAATCAACCAGTTTATCCAGGATGTTGAATCAACTGGAAAAAACGGGACTGATCTACCGCGAATCAAACCAGGGCGATAAACGTTCTGTTAAAATATACCTTACTGAACTGGGGAAGGAGAAAAGACAACTGGCGCGGGGGGTAGTAAGGCAATTTAATAATTATCTGAACAAACATATCAATGAGCATGATAAGGAATACCTTACCGAAATGCTTAGAAAGATTAATCAGCTTACCATTAATTATAAACCTGAATAACCTTCCTGGATAGTAAAATTGATCATTGGGCCATCAACAAGCCTGCCTCAAATTATTTCAATCGATTTTTTAGAGTCACCGATACAGAATGATGGACTAACACCGTTTATAGGTATTAATTGTTAAAAAGTGTTAAGCTGTCGTTTTTGAATTTTAAAACAATAAATTTGCCGATTGAAATAGAATGAGTAAGTGGCTGTTACCAATATTATTTATTTGCTGCGTATTTGCGGGATGTATTAAAAGCAATAGCGATTTGGAAAAATACAAAGCACAGGCCGTTATTGACGATAAGATAGTGACCGATTATATAGCTGCGAATAACCTGAAAGGAAAAGCTTTAAAAGCCACAGATACATCAGGAGTTTACTATATTATTATACGCCAGGGACAGGGTAATGATCTGTATACAGCCTCAACACAGGTAACTGTAGGAGATACAGCCAAATTGCTGACAACTGGAAAGGTTTTTTACCAAACGAATGATTTTCATCCCTCCTACATATTACAGCAAACACTTTTGGGATGGCAATTAGGCTTACCGAAAATAAAAAAAGGTGGTATTATCAGATTACTTCTACCTTCGCGCTATGCCTACGGGCCATATGAACAAACAAATTATAACTTGCCTGCCAATGCAGTGCTCGATTTTACTATCCAGGTTTATGATATAACTAATTAATATAAATGAAATTAACACTTTTTACTTTTTTAATACTTTCTGCAATTGCTTTTGTGTCCTGCAATAAACATAAGGATCAGCCCGACATAAAACAATATGACCAGGACCAGATACAAAGCTATATTTCGACTAACAGTTTGTCTGGTATGCAAAAAGACACAACCAGCGGGGATACTACAGGTATTTGGTATAAAATAATTACCCCCGGTTCAGGCAAAGCGATAGAGTACTCTGATCAAATAGCGTATGTTTATACAGCCCGTTCATTCGATGGTAAATTTATAGTAAGTGATACCGTGGTAAATCATTATGACGGCTTGCTTGGGCATGTTGTCCCTAATGGCCTGATGTTAGGTATCCATAATTTGCTGAAATATAAAGGTGGAAAGATGCGGGTGCTTGTACCATCGCACCTGGCTTATGGCCCCAATGGAGCTGGAACCGGCAGTATCAGCACCGCCAATAGGATTGCCGGCAATCAATGTTTGGATTATACAATCTACCTGATCAATGACCAGGTAAAATATGACGAACTGGTAATTAAAAACTATATGACTGCAAACGGCCTGACAGGCTTCAGTAAAACCGCAGACGGTTTGTATTATAAAGTAACTAAAGCAGGCAATGCCGACTCTGTGATAAATAATAACTCAAGTGTTACATTTAACTATACCGGTAAGTTAATGGATAACGTAGTATTTGATGACCATAGTGCTACTACTGCTACATTTAACGATCTGGCCGGAGGGGGTCTTGTTCCCGGATTTTCAGAAGGATTAAAACTGGTGCGTGGGGGAGGGGCTATAACATTGCTTATCCCTTCACGATTAGGTTATGGTACGGGAGGTTCAAGCGGTGCTATTCCTGTGGACGCTTGTTTAAGATTTGATATAACAAACGTCGTCGTAACCAACTATTAGGTTACCTGGCTAATGCTTTTTTAAATGCCTTTAAGCAGCGGTCGCGGGCAAAGGCATGATCGATAATGGGTTGCGGATATTTGCTGAAGTCAGCATACTCCGGAACC
The DNA here is from genome assembly GCA_048498695.1 of Bacteroidota bacterium. GTDB lineage: Bacteria > Bacteroidota > Bacteroidia > Sphingobacteriales > Sphingobacteriaceae > Mucilaginibacter. Next base: position 19,031 of record JBEHXM010000095.1, on the reverse strand, counting down.
CATTTTTTGATATAGGCTAACTGCGGATCGAATTTTTTAAGTTGTGCATCCGGGTTAAAAATGCGGAAATAAGGAGCAGCATCAGTACCTGAGCCAGCCGCCCATTGCCAGCCGCCCACATTGCTCGCCATCTCATAGTCCAGTAATTTTCGCGCAAAATAATGTTCACCCCAGCGCCAGTCGATCAGCAGGTCTTTACTTAAAAAACTGGCCACTACCATGCGTACACGATTATGCATATACCCGGTGGCATTAAGCTCACGCATACCGGCATCAACAAGCGGATAGCCGGTTTCGCCATAACACCAGGCTTTAAATTGTTTTTCATCATTTATCCATTTGATGCGGTCATATTCCGGCCTGAAGGCATGATCCATTGTTTTTGGGAAATAATCTAAGATCATCATATAAAACTCGCGCCATACAAGCTCATTCAGCCACGTTTTTTCATGATATGAATTTGCTTTTGCAGCCAGTTCACGTATGCTCACTGTTCCGAATCTTAAATGCAATCCAATATGCGAGGTGCCTTTTATGGCAGGAAAATCTCGTTTTTCAGCATAATCCTTTATTACATCCTCATAACGTCTGTCGGGGAATTCACGCTTACTTTTTTCAAACCCTATTGATTTTAAAGTTGGAATAGGGAACCCGGAATGCTTGTAGAGGTTTTTGAGATATTTTTTTGTTGGATATGGTTTCAGATAAAAGGGTTTAAGCTTTTGGTACCACTTATTTTTATAGGGCGTATAAACAGTGTACGGATCGCCGTTATCTTTTATCACTTCACCTCTTTCAAAAATTACCTGGTCCTTATAAGTCTTGAATTCAATTTTATGTGCCCTTAATTTATCCTTTATGGCCTCATCACGTTTTTTAGCATAAGGCTCATAGTCGTGATTAGTATAAACGGTCTCTACAGCATATTCTTTTAAAATCGTATCCCATGCTTTGTCTGCATCATCATATTTAACCAACAGGCTGCTTCCGTGTTTTCTTAACTCCTTATCCAGTTCTTCAATAACCTGGTAAATAAACGTAACCCGCGCATCATCTTTGTCTTCCAGCTTATCCAATATGGTGCGGTCAAAAATGAAAAGGCATACAACCGGGTTTTTGCCCTTCAGTGCATGATATAGACCGGCATTATCATCAATCCGCAGATCGCGGCGGAACCAGAAAATATTGACAGGTGTTTTATGCTCCATAGATATCCGTGAGGGCATTATTAAGTTCAGGATATGTAAAGACAAAACCATCATGCTCAACCTTTTTTGCCGATACCCTGGTGCTGCCTAATATAATAATGCTCATTTCGCCCAGTAATAATTTGAAAACAAATGCCGGTACTTTTAATGGCCACAAAGGTTTATGCAGTTTTCTGGCAATGGCTTTCATCAACTGTTTGTTAGTAACCGGTTGCGGGGCCACCATATTATAAACACCTGTAAGGTTAATGTTTTTTATTCCGTATAGGTACATATCCACTACATCCTGCCAGTGTATCCAGGGTATCCATTGTTTGCCGTTTCCTAAAGGTGCCCCGAAACCCAGCCTGACAGGCTTTGATATTTGCGGCAGTGCGCCCTCATTTTTATGGAGCACTACCCCGGTGCGGAATTTTAATACCCGCAAACCTAATGATCGCCCTTCATCAACTGCATTTTCCCAGGCAACACAACATTTGGCCATAAAATCATTATTTGGCGGGCTGTCTTCCGTCAGCAATTCATCACCGCGATTACTATAGTAACCTATTGCCGATGCGGATATGACGGTGTTTACCTTATTGGGTTGGTTTCTTATCAATTGATAAATAAGCGCTATTGATTTAGTGCGACTTTCAATAAGCTCCTTTTTGCGTTTTTCCGTCCAGCGTTTGCCTGCAATGGGAGCGCCGGCTAAATGAAGTACAGTGTCAACACCGTCGATACAATGCTCATCTATTTGTCCTTTTGCAACATCCCATAAATAGGTTTTTACATTTGGGTCTTTTCCGGGTTTGCGGCTCAGATGGCTTACCTCGTAACCTTCCTTTAGTAGTTCAGCCGTTACCAATTTGCCAACCAGGCCTGTTCCGCCTGTAATGAGCACATGTTTATTGGTTGATGGCTGACGGTTCATAGCTGGTTATCCCTTGTAAGTCTTAATAAATTATTTAAATGATTGAGCGGCTTTGAGCTCAGCCCTTTCAACTGGTGCATTAGCCATCCTGAGCGCTTCTTTAAAAGTCAGGCATTGCATAGGTACGATCTCGTTGATAGCGTTATCCCTGCAAATGGTGTCATACTTAAGATTTTCAACCAGGCTTTGCGCTTCGGGATAACTTACGGGGGTCAAAATATTTAACAAATGGGCCGATAGCTGGGAAGTCAAGAATGGGAGTACCACAATGCCCGGCTTAAAATCTTTATTAATAGCGATATATAATAATAGCAATTGCTTAAACTGCAAAACTTCCGGTCCGCCGATGTCAAATTTCCTGTTAAATGTTTTCTCGTTCATTAAACACGCTTCCAGGTAATTCAATACGTCAGTTATGCTAATGGGCTGCGACCGCATTTTTATCCAGTTTTGGGGAATCAATACAGGTGTTTTGGCTGTCAGCGCATTAAACATTTCCAGTGCTGTACTATTCCGTCCAATGATCATGGCTGTGTTCAGCACCGTGAGTTCAGCTTCGCCACTGCTTAATATATCTTCTACCTGCAGGCGTGCAATTGTATCGTGGGTTGTATTGTTATTGATATCACCCAGTGTGATCACCTGCCGGCAGTTGGTTTGATCAAGTACCTCTATGAAATTTTGGGCAGACAATGCGCCCAGAGCAGCAAAGCCCGAGGTTTGAGTAAAGCTGTTAACGAGGTAATAAGCAGCATCAATATCTTCGGGCAAGTACTCAATACTTTGCCTGCGCAGCAGGTCGCCGCCTATTACGGTTACTGCATCCGAATACTGATTACTTTTATAGAAATGGTTTTTATCCCTGACAAGGCAAACCACCTCATGTCCCTTTTCAAGCAAAACAGGTATAAGACGTGTGCCGACATAACTGTTAGCCCCTGCGAGTAACACCTTCATATCAATCTCAACAACAAAAAGCTTAAGGTGTTTTTACAAACTCCTTATAAATGAAAGCTTAAATATTTACGTTATCCAGTACCAGTACTTCCGCACAAAGCGGCTTGGCATATTGCTCTACAAAGGCCAGGTGTATAGGATCAAACTGGTAAGCTTCTTCTGCTACAATATCATCAAACAAAAGGAGCAGGGAAGCATCATATGAGCGGTCGATCACATCGCGGTTGGTATCCGCAGCTACACCAATATGGATATCGCGGATATGGGTGATCGGGGCAAGTGTATAGAGGCCCTCGATAAGCTTGGCTTTATCTTCTTTGTTTTTTAACCAGAAATGGACGTGATGGACGAAGGTGTTTTTAAGGAGCATATTTGTTTTGATAAGGATGCAATCTTACAAAAAATCTGTTATTTAAAAACGGCTTTTTTCAGGGTGAAAATGTTTGACTGATGTCAAATAATTAACCGGAATTAGGTGTTAAGCTTAAATTATTGCAAATTTGTGGGTTAATGTTGCTGTATTAACTGTTGAGGCTAACTATCATGAGCGAAAAAACAATACTGGTTTGGTTCAGGAACGATCTGCGTGTTCATGATAACGAAATATTGTTTGAAGCCATAAAAAAAGCTGATAAGGTATTACCGGTATACATTTTCGATCCCTTTTACTTCAAAACAACCGAATCAGGATTATTAAAAACCGGCAATATAAGGGCGCGTTTTTTACTGGAGTCGGTTGCTGACCTGAGACATAACCTGAAAGCATTGGGTGGTGATCTGATCGTCAGAACAGGGAACCCGGCTGATGTCATTCCTCAACTGGCACAGCAATACCAGGTAAATGAAGTATATCATCACCGCGAGGTAGCTTTTGAAGAAACCAATATATCTGAAGAAGTGGAAGCGGCGCTTTGGAAGATCAAGCTTAACCTTAAACATTTCATCGGGCACACTTTATATCATAAAGAAGATCTGCCTTTCCCGATAAAAGACATTCCAGACAGTTTTGCTGTATTTAAAAAGAAGGTGGAGAGAGATAGCGCCGTACGTGCCTGTATCGAAACCCCCGAACATATCAGTACGCCTGAAATTACAGATGCGGGTGATTTACCTACGCTTTCCGATCTGGGCTTAACCGAACCCATCGATGATCCGCGCGAAGCTTTTCATTACAGGGGCGGTGAAACAACCGGTTTGCTGCAATTGCAACAATATATTTTGAATCAGGGACAGACTGTTGCTGTCAAAGGGTCAAAACATGCTGCAGATAGCCCCTCAAGACTATCGGCATGGATATCGCTGGGATGTCTTTCCATGCGATGGGTGTATCGAGAAGTAACCATGGGAAACCATAATTCAAATTCGCCGCTTATACTTGAACTGCTTTGGCGTGATTATTTCCGGTTTATGTTCAAAAAGCATGGGAAACAGTTCAGTGCTGAACGGTTGAGTGCCGAAGAAAAGCACCCCGCAGCAAACCAGGATGAGCTTTTTGAAAAATGGAAAACTGGAACTACCGGAGTACCTTATATTGATGCCAGCATGCATCAGCTAAATGCCACCGGGTATATTGGTAATCACAACCGGCAGATAGTGGCAGAATTTTTAACCAGCCAGTTAAAAGTAGACTGGACCAAAGGCGCCGCTTATTTTGAAGAAAAACTGATCGATTATTCACCTGCAAGCAACCAGGGTAACTGGGCATTTGTAGCCGCGGAAGAAAAAGACCCGAGAGACAGCCGTTATTTTTTAGGGGCAAAACAGGCCGCGGAACTCGAAACTCAAAGCGCTTTTATAAGCACCTGGCTGCCTGATGTATACGAAGATAGCAGGAGTATGGTGCCTGTCATTCCCGCGTAAAACAGTCTGATAAAACGTAACATTTTGCTCGATTTTACGTCGTATAGTATTATAACCAGGTCATGAACTCTTTCGAACAATATACGATCATCATCGGGGTACTTGCAGTACTTATTGAAGGGGTTTCCTATCTGCGCGATTTCCTGCAAAAGATATTTCACAAAAAAGCACATTAGTCTTGAATTCAGGCAAAATCATTGTGTAAAAAAACATGCGATTTTAAACCGATCGGTATATTATTAAGCAACCAGGAACAGCTGTAAACGCCATTTTTTATAAAATTTGGCTTTTAATAGATACTATTGGTTAAGATTTGTAAATAAATTATAAAGTTTCTAAACCGTTATGCTTACTTTTGTACCATCTTTAAGATTGGTATTCAAATGGATCGCCTAAATTATATTAACAGCGGTAACGCTGACTACATTAGTTCCCTCTACGAAACTTACAAACAAGACCCTGAATCAGTTGAATTTGGCTGGCAAAAATTTTTCGAAGGATTCGATTTTGGTCGTGAAACACCTCTTACGTCAACTGACGGCGAGGAAACACCCGAGCATTTTCTGAAAGAGATCAACGTGCTCAACATGATCAACGGTTACCGTGACCGTGGGCACTTGTTCACCAAAACTAACCCTGTTCGGGAGCGCCGCAAATACTTCCCGGGTAAAGAATTGGAAACGTTTGGCCTGAGTGATGCAGATCTTGATACCGTATTTAATGCAGGTGTTGAACTGGGTATTGGCCCGGCTAAATTAAGTGATATACATGCTGTACTGGAGCAAACTTATTGCCAATCGATAGGGGCAGAATACAAATATATCCGCAATCCCATTAAAATAAAATGGTTTGAAAGCCGCATGGAAAGCAGGCGCAACACGCCGTCATTCACCAAGGAAGAAAAGCTGAGGATGATGGACAAGCTGAATCATGCTGTGATATTTGAAAGCTTTTTGGGCACCAAATTTTTGGGCCAGAAACGTTTTTCATTAGAAGGCGCTGAAGCATTGATCCCTGCTTTAGATTCAACTATTCAAAGGGGCGCCGAATTGGGCATACAGGAATTTGTGATCGGTATGGCTCATCGGGGCAGGTTAAACGTGCTGGCTAATATCATGGAAAAAACCTACAAGGAGATATTCTCTGAGTTTGAAGGTAAGAACTATGATGCCGAAGCAGGTTTTGGGGGTGATGTTAAATATCACCTGGGCTTCTCAACCGATGTGGTTACTGCAACCGGTAAAAATGTTCACCTGAGTCTTTGCCCTAATCCATCGCATTTAGAAGCAGTTGACCCGGTGGTAGAAGGTCTTACCCGTTCAAAAATCGAATTTAAATACAAAGGCGACGATACTAAAATCGCACCTATATTGATACATGGCGATGCTTCAGTAGCAGGCCAGGGTATTGTTTACGAGGTGTTGCAGATGGAAAAACTGGATGGCTACAGTACCGGCGGCACCATACACCTGGTGATCAATAACCAGATCGGGTTTACTACAAATTTTAAAGATGCCCGTTCAAGTACCTATTGCACTGATATAGCTAAAACAGTATTATCCCCTGTATTCCATGTGAATGGGGATGATGTGGAAGCCCTGGTTTATGTGATCAACCTGGCAATGGAATTCCGCCAGACTTTCCACGATGACGTATTTATAGATATTTTATGTTATCGCCGTTACGGCCATAATGAGGCGGATGAGCCTAAGTTCACTCAGCCTTTGTTATACAAAGCGATAGAAGCACACCCTAATCCACGCGAGATATATTACAAACAACTGCTTGCACAGGGCACGCTCAGCGAAACCCAGGCAAAGGCCATGGAAAAATCATTCCGCGATCTGCTGCAGGAAAAACTGGATGAGTCGAAAGCATTAGAAAGATTTACCGAAACTATCCAGATGTTCTCCGGTGCATGGGAAGGTTTGCATTTAGCAACTGACACTGATTTTTCCGCACCGGTAAATACCGGCGTGAGTAAGGAAGAGTTACTTAGCATTGGTAAAAAGATCACCGAATTGCCAAAAGGCAAGGAGTTTTTTAAAAAGATAGAGAAGCTGTTTGACGAGCGTAGCAAAATGCTGACCAAAACCCAAAGCCTCGATTGGGCTATGGGTGAGTTGCTGGCTTACGGTACATTGTTAAAAGAAGGACACCCGGTACGCTTAAGCGGCGAGGACGTAAAACGCGGAACTTTCTCACATCGCCATGCAGTTTTAACGCTGGTTGATTCTGAAGAAGAATACACGCCGTTGGATACTTTGGATACTGATGCGAAATTCAGTATTTATAATTCGCTATTATCAGAATACGGTGTTTTAGGTTTTGAATATGGTTATGCACTGGCAAACCCTAACGCCTTAACTATATGGGAAGCCCAGTTTGGCGACTTCTTTAATGGTGCTCAGATCATTGTTGACCAATATGTTGCTACTGCCGAAACCAAATGGCAGCGCGGTAACGGTTTGGTAATGTTATTGCCGCATGGTTATGAAGGTCAGGGTCCTGAACACTCATCAGCACGTATAGAGCGCTTTATGGAGCTTTGTGCGGATGATAACATCCAGGTTGCAAATTGCACCACACCTGCTAATTTCTTCCATATCCTGCGCAGGCAGCTGCACCGCGAATTCCGCAAGCCACTGATCATTTTCACGCCGAAGAGTTTGCTGCGTGCGCCGAAGTGCGTATCGCCGTTAGAAGATTTTATCGATGGCAAGTTCCAGAAAGTAATAGATGATAATTACGCTGATGCCAAGAAAGTGAAACGCGTATTATTCTGCTCGGGTAAGATCTATTATGACCTGTTAGAAAAACAACAAGCCGATCAGCGTAAGGATATAGCGATTGTACGTGTTGAGCAATTATACCCAACGCCTGTACAACAAATGATGAAAATAAAAGCCAGGTACGCCAAGGCAACTGAATTTGTATGGGTACAGGAAGAGCCGGAGAATATGGGGGCATGGCCATATATGTGCCGCAAATTCCGCAAGGGCGAATTGCAATTGGAAGTGATCTCACGTAATGAAAGCAGCAGTACCGCAACCGGTTTTGCAAAACAGCATATTTCGCAGCAGCAATATGTTATTTCCAAAGCTTTTGATACCCCGGCAGGCAAAGCGGTAAAAGAAGCGATAAAAAAGACAACAGAAAAAATGGCTAATGCAGCCGCGGATTAAATAACGTTATAAGTTTGACGTAGTACGTTATACGTCGGATGTTATTTAATTAAGATATTAGCAAACGTAAAACGTATTACGTCAAACGTACAACACAACTACTATGAGTTTAGAAATAAAAGTTCCACCGGTTGGCGAATCAATTACCGAAGTAACCCTGTCGCGCTGGATCAAAAAAGACGGTGATAATGTTGCAATGGATGAAGTAATTGCCGAATTAGAATCAGATAAGGCAACTTTTGAGTTGACTGCTGAGAAAGCCGGGACTTTAAAAACAATTGCTAAAGAGGGGGATACCCTGGCTATTGGCGCTGCTGTTGCCAGCATAACCGAAGGCGGAGCACCTGCAAAAGAATCAGCACCTGCTGCACAGCCACAGCCTGAAGTTGTAGCTAATGCGCCAGCTCCTGCACCTGCGGAAGCGACCCCGGTTGCCTCAAGTCCTGCAGAAGGCGGCGGCTCCTTGCAAGTGAAAGTACCAACCGTAGGTGAATCCATTACCGAGGTAACCTTATCACGCTGGATCAAAAAGGACGGCGATACTGTTGCGATGGATGAAGCTATTGCCGAGTTGGAATCGGATAAAGCAACTTTTGAACTGACTGCCGAAAAACCCGGTGTTTTAAAAACGATAGCCAAAGAAGGCGATGTATTGCCTATTGGCGCCGTAGTTTGTACCATTGAAGGTGCAGGTGTCGCAGCATCGTCACCAAAAACAGCTGAACCTGTTGCTGTAACCACGACTACCGCAACTGCTGCAAGTTCCGATAAAACTTATGCATCAGGTACTCCATCACCTGCTGCTGCAAAAATATTAGCCGAAAAAGGCGTTAATCCTACGCTGGTAGCAGGAAACGGCGTTGGTGGAAGAATAACCAAAACTGATGCCCTCAATGCGGTAACAGTCGACCTGGTATCCGAAAACCCGCAGGGTGGTAAGAAGGCTGAGGTCATAAGCCAGAAGGCTGAGGTTAAGACCCAGGATTCAGTACTTAAGACCTCGAATTCAGACAGGGAGCGCCGCGAAAAAATGTCGCCGTTGCGTAAAACCGTGGCCAGAAGGTTAGTAGCGGTGAAGAACGACACCGCTATGCTGACCACTTTTAACGAAGTGGATATGTCACCGATAATGGAGCTGCGTGGCAAATACAAAGATAAATTTAAAGAGAAACATGGAGTAGGGCTTGGCTTTATGTCGTTTTTCACTAAAGCAGTTTGCGAGGCTTTGAAAGAATGGCCCGCAGTAGGCGCACGTATTGAAGGCGAAGAAGTGGTGTACAGTAATTTCGCAGATATATCCATTGCCGTTTCTGCCCCTAAGGGTCTGGTAGTACCGGTGATCCGCAATGCGGATGCGATGAGCCTGGCTGAAATTGAAAAAGCAGTAGCCGCATTAGCTGTAAAAGCCCGCGACAACAAACTGAGTTTAGAGGAAATGACAGGCGGAACATTTACTATCACCAATGGCGGTGTATTTGGTTCGATGATGTCAACCCCGATCATCAACTCGCCGCAATCGGCTATTTTGGGTATGCACAATATTATTGAGCGCCCGGTGGCTGTGAACGGCCAGGTAGTGATCAAACCGATGATGTATGTAGCATTATCTTATGACCACCGTATTATTGACGGCCGTGAATCGGTAAGCTTCCTGGTAAGGGTAAAACAGTTGCTGGAAGATCCTGCAAGATTATTATTAGGAGTATAACAGATTTGACAACTTTCAAAAAGTTGTCAAATCTCATATTTTGTCAAACCCGGTTATGCCGGGTTTTTGTTTTTATTTGGTCACCAATTTTTTCAATGCGGATGCATATCCTGAGTGAAAACCTTCATGAAAGGGGATAAAACTCAGGGCATCGTCAATATTGGTGAGCTCGACAGCATAGCGTGTCGTCCAGGCAATGTAGCCCCCGAAAATTTGATTAGCATAATCAGCTTCTAACTGGTCAAGCGTAGTGAACAGCAGCGATTTGATATTTTCTATTTCCCCTGCATCAATTTGCCTTTCCGGTTTACTGCCTGATTTATATGTATTAATAAAATCTTCACTAACATGTGGTGCTATTCCGGCCCTGATGTAGCAAACGCCCTGCTGTGCCGCTATCATATGCCCCAGGTTCCAGATAATATTATTGCTAAAGCCTTCAGGTATTTGGTTAAACTGTTCTGTGGTCAGGTCTTTCAGGTTTTCGAGCAAGTAAGCTCTTGTCTTCCTGATAATTTCTATTTGTTTTTTCATGTTGAATAAAGATATACAATTCTATATATTGTCATAATTTAGCACCTGCCCCAATAACCTTAATTGACACTTGAATGATGATTCTGAGAAGATCAACTCCCGCACTGATTATCCTGCTTACATTTTTATATTCGTGCCAAAAACATTCATCAAAAACTGATTCTGCCTGGAAGGTTTATGGTGGCTCCAAAAAAGCACAGCATTATTCATCCCTTAAACAAATTGATACCACCAATGTGCAGCAGCTACAGGTAGCCTGGACCTACCATACCGATGACGCTGATACTGCAGGGCATTCACAGATCCAATGTAATCCTATCATGGTAAACGGGTTGCTTTATGGCACTACGCCACGCTTAAAGGTGTTCGCCGTGGATGCCGCAACCGGTATTCAAAAATGGGTATTTGATCCGGCCGGAGGTGTCAAGTCAGCACCCATGAATTTTGGTATGAACAATAGCAGGGGTGTAACCTACTGGGAAGATGGCGGCGACAAGCGAATACTGTTTTGTGCCGGTTCAAATATTTATGCTATCAATGCAGAGAACGGACAGTTGGTGAGCAGCTTTGGCGATGGGGGTAAAGTCGATCTGCATAATGACCTGGGGATTGATGCTCAAAAAATGTATGTAACTGCTACTACGCCGGGCATCATTTACAAAGATCTTTACATTATTGGCAGCAGGGTAAATGAAACTGCCGATGCTGCACCGGGTCACATCCGGGCTTATGATGTGCGAACAGGTAAGCTGAAATGGATATTCCATACCATACCTTACCCCGGGGAATATGGTTATGATACCTGGGAAGATCCGCAGGCATATAAGCATGTTGGGTCGGCTAACAGTTGGTCGGGATTTAGCCTGGATGAGAAAAAAGGATTGCTATTTGCGCCGACGGGTTCTGCAGCCTATGATTTTTACGGTGGCAAACGATTAGGTGCCGGCTTATTTGCCAATTGCGTATTGGCTTTAGATGCCGCCACCGGGAAGCTGGTATGGCATTACCAGGTGATCCATCATGATATCTGGGATAAGGATTTGCCTACTGCACCTGTGCTGGTTACTATTAAAAAGGATGGGAAAGATATTGATGCCGTAGCACAACCCACAAAACACGGTTTCATATTTGTGCTTGACCGTTCAAATGGTAAACCATTATTCCCGGTAAAAGAAACTCCGGTACCTACCAATTCCGAACTGAAAGGAGAGAAACCATGGCCAACGCAGCCTATCCCATCGCTGCCGGTACCTTTCACCCGGCAAACGCTTACGGACAAGGATATCAATCCATACCTGTCGGATAGCTCAAAAGCTGAGATAATGAAAAGAATGGGTGGTTACCGGTATGGAAGCATGTTTTTGCCACCGGGTAAAATACCGTCATTAATATTCCCCGGATTTGATGGCGGTGCAGAATGGGGCGGCCCGGCCTATGACCCAACTACAGGCCTGATGTACATCAACGCAAATGAAATGGCATGGGTAATGACAATGATCGATTCCAAACAGGAGGTACCCAATACGGAGAATTTTATCCAGGCAGGTCAGCGATTGTTCACCAATAATTGCATGGGTTGTCACGGTCAAGACAGAAAGGGTACCGGTAATTATCCATCGCTTATCAATATCGGTTCAAAATATAAGGACGACCAGATCAATGCACTATTACAAACCGGCAGGCGCATGATGCCGTCTTTCAAACAACTGAGCAGCCAGGAAAGGCAGGCTATCATATCCTATATTACCACTAACACAAAAACCGGGAGCAATGCTTTTATAGATGCGCATAAAGCCATCGATCCCTACCTGGATATACCATACCAGATGACAGGTTATAATAAATTTTTATCCAAAGAAGGCTATCCGGCCATCTCGCCACCCTGGGGTACGCTGAATGCTATCAATTTGAATACAGGGCAGTTAGCCTGGCGCATTCCTTTGGGTAACGATACTGCATTTGCGCAAAAGGGCAGGCCCGCAACCGGAACCGAAAACTACGGCGGACCGGTGGTTACTGCCGGCGGACTGGTGTTTATAGCTGCCACTAAGGATGGGAAAATACGGGCGTTTAACAAGCGAACCGGTAAACAGGCATGGGAAGCTAAACTGCCGGCATCAGGATTTGCTACACCAAGTGCCTATGAAATAGACGGGAAAGAATACCTGGTAATTGCCTGTGGCGGTGGTAAACTCGGGACAAAATCAGGAGATGCCTACGTGGCTTTTGCATTGCCGAAGTAAGCCCTTTAGATCTCCTCCGCTGGTTAGCGGAGATACTTTTAATTAACCACTGTTGTTATTTTGTCTAAATTCGCAGCATCAATCTATAATGAATGCCATTGTCCAATGTAACTGATCCTCTTAAAAAAGGGAACCCGGATAAAGCTATCTGGTATTTTTTGTTGCTCTGGACAATCTTAAACGCCGTACAGGCCTATACCTTAGAAATTCATGCCGATGAGGCGTACTACTGGCTGTATTCCCGCTTTTTAGACTGGGGCTATTTTGACCACCCACCTATGGTGGCCATATTTATCCGCATAGGCGATAGCATCGTACACAGCGAGTTCGGGCTGCGGTTAATGACCGTAATTTCCAGCACGGTTTCTTTATATGTGCTCTGGCTTATCGTTAAAAAATATGCTGTTGAGGCTAAATGGTTTATCCTGGTAGTTTCAGGGATATTCATTTTTCATATATATGGCTTTACCACTACGCCGGATGCACCACTGTTTTTGTTCACCGTGCTGTTTTACTTTATCTATCAAAAATATGTTAATGAAGATAATTTAAAATGGGCGCTGTTACTGGCAGTGATCATTGCCTGCCTGCTTTACAGCAAATACCATGGGATATTGCTTGTTGGTTTCACGGTTTTATCAAACATCAAATTACTGAAACGCCAGTCGTTCTGGATAATCGTTGTCCTTTCAGTTATCTTATTCATTCCTCATATATTATGGCAGATCAATCACGGCTACCCGTCTGTCAACTATCATTTGTTTGAGCAGTCGTCAGATCATTATAGTTTCTCTCAGACTTATAGTTATTTCCCCGGTCAACTGTTAATGGCCGGGCCGCTGATAGGCTGGTTCCTGTTTTATAATGCATTTACCACCCGAATTAAGGATGCTTTTATCCGGGGTTTGATGGTGAATGGCATAGGAACTTTTATCTTTTTCCTGGTCAGCAGTTTCAAGGGCGAGGTGCAGCCCCAATGGACACTGATCGCATTTGCTCCTTTAGCTATGTTGTCCCTTATCCGTTTTAAACAGGCGGACAACTGGCGGGTATGGTTTGGCTGGCTAGCTGTATTTAACGTGGTATTTATTGTGGTGGTCAGGGTGTTGCTCATTACCGGGTCGCCATTGACCAGGATGGTCGGGCAGATAAAAAGTCAATATGGTTTTAAGCAGTGGGCGCATGATATCAAACAAAAAGCCGGGGATAATTACGTGATATTTAATGACGGCTTCCAGAATGCTTCCAAGTATGATTTTTATAATAACACCACAAAAGGCTTTGCCTATGACGAGCGGTATTACCGGCTAACTCAATTCGATATATGGCCCATTGAAGAAGGCTTGCAGAATAAAAAAGCATATTGGCTTTGTAAATACCCGATCAGGAATGTAACTACCGATACCTTAAATACCACCGGCGGCAAATGGTATGCAGGCTGGGTGAACAATGTGCGTACGTATCAGAAGGTAAAAGTAGAAACCGACCAGGTAAAGTTGAAAGCCTCGCCGGGTGAAAAAATGATCTTCGATTTGGACATTATTAATCCTTACCCATATAACATCAATTTCACCAATGCCGGATACGAACATAAGGTTGCGCTGGAAGCCTGCCTGTTCGACAACGGATATATCATACAGGTGCAGCCGGCCGGGAATGATTTTCATGATTTGACTTTAAAACCACAGGAAAACAAGCATTATAAATTTAACTTTGCAGCACCGGGAAAGAAAGGAAATTATACCCTGATGTTCTCGTTTATAACAGATCCGTTTTTGGGGAGCAAGAACAGCAGGATCATTAGTTTAACAGTCGAATAAGATCATTTATGATTAAAAAGCTCTACCTGGTCGCTCTTTTATCCTTTTTTACATGTGCCGCAGCCATGGCACAAACTACGCTCGATGTTAATTTTCACGGCCTGGGGTTTTTGGATAACCGGGAGTATAAGGATTTTGTTGCCCGTTCGCGTACTTATTCCGGCACACGTACTGCGTTGGATTTTGGGCTGAATATCGACACCCTGAACAGCTTTGTAGTAGGCGCTAATGCGATACACGAATTTGGTGCGAAGCCCTATTTTTTAAAAGTTGACCCGATAGCCTATTACAGATTTAAGAATAAAAACTGGCTGTTTCATATTGGTGAATTCCCCCGCGAAGGTTTGCTGGATGATTATCCACGCGCCTTGCTGAACGATACATTGCGTTACTATCGCCCCAATATAGAAGGCATGCTGGTGAGGTTTGACAATAACCAGAATTTTAAAGAAACCTTCTGGCTGGATTGGGTGAGCCGCCAAACGGTAACCGACCGTGAGCAGTTTTTATTTGGCATGTCTGGTAAATACAGCCCGGTAGCTAAAGGCCCATTTTATATATCCCACTATTTCTTGTTGCTGCATGATGCAGGTTCGGCTTCGGAAGCGGATGCCATCACAGATAATGGTGGCGCACAGGTAAAGCTTGGGCTTGATCTGAGCCATCGTACTTTCCTTGATTCCCTGTCGGTTGAGGCAGGTGGCATGATGTCGATAGAAAGAACAAGAGGAATAACAGGTCTGCATTTACCAAAGGGTTTTATCGCCACGGCTTATTTAAGCTGGCATTGGCTGGCGCTGTATGATGAGTTTTACAGCGGGCAGGGCAGTACCATTTATTATGGTGATGCTTTTTACGAGAAGAAATTTTATAATCGCGCAGATTTTATCTTCACACCTTTTGTTGCAAAGGGTTTAAAGGGGCAGTTTATATTCAGTGTGCACCGCACACCTGGGTTTACCAGCAACCAGGAAGCTTTCCGGCTGACCTATGATCTGGGCAGGAGAGTGATAGCGAAGTTTAAAGATTAATAAAGTGGCCTCCATCAAATAAAAAAAGAGATACACAAACTGTATCCCTTTTCCAATTGTAAACTATATGATGAATGCCTTAAGGCATGTATTGTATTTAATTCCTTTCAATATCACCGCTTCCTGATTTGGAAGAAATAACGTTCTTCGCGCCGCCGGTGTAACTGATGTCACCCGAGCCGGATATTGACGCATTCACACTGCTGCTTGCGTTGATAGAAGCATCGCCAGAGCCCGAAACGTGTACCGAAGTATTGATAGTGATCACATTACGGCCGGAGTAATCACCCGATCCCCCCACATTAACTGCTGAATTATCAGCACGGCCCGAAAGCTTTACATCACCAGACCCGGAAATGCTGGTTTCCAGCGTTTTTACATCCACTTTCCCGATCATATCGCCTGAGCCCGATAGTCTTAACCTTAATGCATTGGTATGGATGCCTTCCTTAAAAAACATGTCGCCTGAACCCGAAACACTGATCATATTCAGATCTTTAGCAACTACATATACAGCGATTTTTTTGTGACCGCCGAACAGATCGTCCCAATGAAAGCCATTTTCGTTCTTATTGTAGATCTTGAGTGTACCATTATCAACTTCAGTGATAATATGATCGATCACATTATCAGGAGCTTCCACCTTTACCGATTCTGTTGATCCCTGGGTAATATACACATCAAAAGAACCGCCAAGGCTCACCGCGTTAAAGCCGGATAAATGACGGTCTTCTATTTTTGAAACTACTTCACTTGTAGCGGTATTGGATTTAGCATAAGTATATACCGGGCCGGATAACAGGATAGCCGCAAGTAATATTTTGGTAATTGATCTCATTGTTTTATTCATTTTGAAAATAAGACGCGCTTTAAAATTAAAGGTTGCATATAAAGATAAAAAATATAAGCCCCACCCAAACCCTCCCCGAAAGGGAGGGCTTTTTTTAATAAATTTATAAAGTCTCCCCTACAGGGGGAGATTTAGAGGGGCTCAATCCATCAGCACCCCGATATAATAATTGAAGGTATCCACTTCTAAATTATCTTTAGTTACGCCTTCTATATTTAATGGTGTAAATCTGGTAGTTGGTTTGATGAATTGGTACTCACCGCCTTTTACTTTTACCCTCACCGGCATGTTAAACCCTTTGGCGTCCGCTTGCCAGCGAACTGCTAATTTGCCCCCCCGATTGATCATAAATTCCAGTATCGGCAGGTTTTTGTAATGCAGGTACTGGTCAAATACAGGGGATAAATTAATGCCCGATTGGTCGTTAATATAGTTTATGATATCATCATAGGTAACGGTTTGATGGTAAAAGGTTTTGTTAAGTCCACGCAGGATATTGCGCCATTTTTCATCATCATTAATAATGGTGCGTACCATATTCAGCAGGTTGCCGCCTTTGTAATACATATCGCTGGAACCTTCCTTATTTACATTATATGGCCCGACAATAGGGCGATCATTAGCGATCAGGAAACGTGTTCCGTGCACATATTCCTGCCCGGCCTGCTTGCCCCATTTACTTTCTATAAACAGCGACTCCGAATAGTTGGTAAAGCTTTCGTGAATCCACATATCTCCCAGGTCTTTTGAGGTGATATTGTTGCCAAACCATTCGTGCCCGCTCTCATGCACAACGATAAAATCCCATTTCAATCCCCAGCCGGTACCCGAAAGATCGCGCCCGAGATAACCATTGTGATAATGATTTCCATAAGCCGTACCGCTCTGGTGCTCCATACCCAGATGATGCGTTTCGATTAGCTTATAGCCATCCTCATAAAAAGGATAGGGGCCAAACCAATGTTCAAAAGCGCTTAGCATTGGTTTTGTGTTCTCCCCCCATTGCTTTTTGGCTTTCTCCAGGTTGTAGCTCAACGGCCAGAAATCGAGCGTTAGCTTTCCCTTTTCTCCGTTAAACGTATCTGTATAATGGGCATAATCGCCAATGTTGGCCTCAATATCATAATTATTGATCGGATTGGTTACAAACCAATCGAAACGGGTGTAGCCATCCTTCAGTTTAGTTACTTTCCTCAAACGGCCATTGGACACATCCTTCAGGCCGGTCGGTACGCTGATACTGATCAATGCGCTGTCCACTTCATCAGCCTGCTGGTCTTTATTGGGCCACCAAACACTGGCCCCCATTCCCTGGCAGGCGGTTGATACCCAGGGATGGCCTAATGAATCCACATTATATTCGATCCCCCCATCCCACGGCGCCCGATTGGCGATGGTTGGATTGCCCGAATAATAAACGGTAAATTCCTCCTTACTGCCTTTGATGATCGCTTGCGGGAAAGTAACGAATACTGCATTATACTCGCGGGTATAAGGAAGTTCCTGGCCTTTGTAAACTACCTTTTCAACCTTAAGGTTAGCAAACAGATCAAACTGTAACTTGCTGAAATCAGTTGTAGAAGTGAATTTGAACAGCACATTTCCGCTGATGAATTTATTCGGGATATCAAACTTAACATCTAAATGATAATAATTGATATCGTAACAGGTGCGTAAAGGCGATAAATAGCCCCTTAATGAATCAGCCCATGTAAATGTTTCTTTGTTTGTTCCTAACTGGGCGAATGTAGTATTGCCAAATAGTGTGGCTACGATCAGTGTGAGGAAAAGATTTTTTTTTATCATGATCAAAACGTGTTATCTAAAATGGTTTCTATTAGCCTCACCTAAATCCTCTCCAAAGGAGAGGACTTTGATTATCTAATGTTTTTAAAAGCCCCTCTCCCCCTGGAGAGGGGTTGGGGTGAGGCTTCAGCTTCCCTTTTGTATCCCCGAAAGCTTGATATAATAATTAAAGGTATCTGCCTGTAGGTTGTCTTTAGTTGCTCCGGGCAGGTCAAATGCTTTTGGTGTTGTGGTTGGGGTAATAAATTTGTAATCACCGCCTTTTATTTTTACCCTTACCGGCATATTAAAGCCCTTTGCATCTGCTATCCATTTGCAGTAAGGTTTGCCATCCTGCCAGGTAACCTGTAAAGTAGGCAGCCCTTTATAATGAAGATATTGGTCAAAAACCGGCAAAAGGTTCATTCCTGACTGCTTATTGATGTAATTCACAATGTCATCATAGGTCACTGTTTGATGATAAAAGGTTTTATTCAATCCCCGCAGAATGCTGCGCCATTTTTCATCATCATTGATAATAGTACGCACCATATTCAGCAGGACAGCGCCTTTGGGATACATATCTTCCGAACCCTCTTTATTTACACCATATATGCCTACTATCGGACTTTTATTTGCGATGCCTTGCTGCAGACCATGCACATATTCCTGCCCTGCTTTTTTGCCGTATTGATGATCTATAAATAACGCCTCTGAGTAACAGGTAAAGCTTTCGTGTATCCACATATCCGCCAGGTCCTTCGCTGTGATATTATTGCCAAACCATTCGTGCCCGCTTTCGTGGACGATGATGTAATCCCATTTCAATCCCCAGCCTGTTCGCGAAAGGTCATATCCAAGATATCCGTTTTTGAAATGATTCCCGTATGCTACCGCGCTTTGATGGCACCGGCGCCTCGCCGCAGACCTCGAT
>JBEHXM010000094.1:0-22124 GCA_048498695.1 Bacteroidota bacterium | reverse complement strand
GGCCATACCTCCAGCAGGTTCTTTTTACCGGTGATCTCCAGTATCCGTTTAAATAACAATATATTCCAGGTAGGCACACCACTGATGCTGGTTACATTCACATCCTTGGTGGCATAAGCCATCTTTTCAATTTTCTCCTCGAAATTTTCCAGCAGGGCGATGTCCAGGTGCGGGGTGCGTAAAAACTCGGCCCACATCGGCAGGTTTTTCATCAGCACGGCCGAGAGGTCGCCAAAAAAAGTATCGGCTTTCAGCTGGCTTACCTGGTGACTGCCGCCTAACGTTAAGGTCTTCCCGGTAAAGATGCGGGCATTGGGGCGGTTGTTGAAATAAAGCGTAAGCATATCCTTGCCGCCTTTAAAATGGCATTCTTCCAGCGACTCCTCGCTTACGGGTATAAATTTGCTGCGATCACTGGTAGTACCCGATGATTTGGCAAACCACCTGATCTCTGACGGCCACAGCACATTCTGTTCGCCCTTCAGCATCCTTTCAATATAAGGCTTCAGGGTATCATAATTTTGGATGGGGACGCGCTCCTTAAACTGGTTAAGGTTTTCGATACTTTTATACTGATATTTCCGGCCCCATTCAGTGTTTTCAGCCCCCGATACCAACTGTTCAAACCATTCCTCCTGCACTTCATTGGGGTATTTCATAAAAAGCTCTATCTGGTGGATACGCTTTTTAATAAACCAGGTAAATACAGAGTTAATAATTGTCATAGCTTGTCATTAGTCATTCGCTGCGCTGTCATTGGTCATTTGCTGCGCGTCATTGGTCATTTCGCTGCGCTGTCACGAGTCATTGGGTTTTGGCCCATCCAATCAACCAATGACTAATGACCGGTGACCAATGACTATTAAACAAACGTTTTTCTTTTCAGCACAAAATTCGATCCCAGGTAAACCTTGCGCACCATTTCATTTTCGGCAAGCACCTCAGGTATCCCTGATTCTAATATTTTTCCTTCAAAAAGCAGGTAAGCCCTATCGGTTATCGACAGTGTTTCCTGCACATTATGGTCGGTGATCAGTATACCAATATTACGGTGTTTTAATTTGGCTACCATGGATTGTATTTCTTCCACCGCTATCGGGTCGACCCCTGCGAAAGGCTCATCCAATAAAATAAAGTTTGGTTCGGCAGCTAATGCGCGCGCTATTTCGGTACGCCTGCGTTCACCACCTGATAACAGGTCGCCGCGGTTTTTACGTACTTTGTGCAGGCTGAATTCATCTATTAGTTCCTCCAGTTTGTGCGCCTGCTGCTCTTTGGCCATCTTACCCATCTCCAGCACGGCCTTTATATTATCTTCCACAGAAAGCTTGCGGAACACCGATGCTTCCTGCGCCAGATAACCTATACCTTTTTGTGCACGGCGGTACATCGGGTCGCCGGTGATGTCTTCATCTTCGAGGTATATCTTACCCTCATTGGGTTTGATCAATCCAACGATCATGTAGAACGATGTTGTTTTACCGGCACCATTAGGGCCAAGCAATCCAACGATCTCGCCCTGCGCTACATTAAACGAAACATGGTTTACTACCGCACGCTGCTTATATTTTTTTACCAGGTTTTCTGCTTTTAAGATCATTCTTTGTCTCAAATAATTATTTTAATTGTCATTCTGAACGTAGTGAAGAATCTTCTTGAATTATATATGGCGATACGCAAGATGAAGAAGATGTTTCACTACGTTCAACATGACAGATTGCCTAATTCTAAAATCGTATTCCTTTTACATTCAACTGTATAGAACGCTTATCACGCCAGATATTTTCTTCTATGTGATAACAAATATCAAATGACTTGCCTTCTTTTATTTCAGGCAAGTGAATTCCCTGGTTAAAGGCGATGCAATCAAAACCTGCCGAGCCTTCCTGCATTACCGTCATCTTCAGGTGATTTTCACCAACCAGGCCTGCATAACCGCTAACATACACATTCCGGCTGATAAAAACCGGCGACATGTTCTCGGGCCCAAAAGGTCCAAACTGGTTCAATATCCTGAAAAACTTTGGTTCTATCTGTTTTAACTCCAATTCGGCATCTATGGTTATCTGCTGTATCAATTGCTCATCGGTGATGCTGGCGCTTACCACCTCCTCAAAACGGTCGATAAACGCGGCCACATTTTCCGGGGCCATGGTAAGTCCTGCAGCGTATTTATGTCCTCCAAATTGGATCAACAGGTCTTTGCACTCGCATAATGCCTCATACAGGTCGTACCCCAAAACAGAACGTGCCGAGCCTGCTACATGGCCATTTGACCTTGTAAGAACGATGGTAGGCCGGTAATATTTTTCTGTCAGCCGCGATGCTACGATGCCAATCACGCCTTTGTGCCAGTTCTCATTAAACACCACGGTAGATTTGCGTCCGACCATTACTTCATCACCTGCGATCATACTTAATGCCTCGTCGGTAATAGACAGGTCGTGGCCCTTCCGCTCGGTATTTTTGCCATTGATCACCATGCCTTTTTCCCTTGCCTCATCTTCATGGCATGATATCAGCAGCTCTACCGCATGTTTGGCATCATCAATTCTACCTGCGGCATTTATACGCGGGCCCAATGTAAAAACCACATCCGATATGGTGAAGTTTCCGCTTGTGCGGCCCGATATCTCCATCAATATTTTCACCCCGATGCAGGGATCGTTATTCAGCTTTTGCAGGCCGAAGTACGCCATCACCCGGTTTTCGCCGGTAATGTGCACAATGTCGCAGGCTATGCTGATCGCCACCAGGTCGAGGTAGCAGGTTACCTGTTCAAAAGGGATATCATTTTTTTCAGCATAGGCCTGTATCAGTTTGAAACCTATTCCGCAGCCGGATAGTTCTTTGTAGGGATAGCTACAGTCACTTCTTTTGGGATCGAGCACAGCCACCGCTTCCGGTAATTCTGCCCCCGGCAGGTGGTGATCACAAATAATAAAATCAACGTCTTTGGTATTGGCATAGGCGATCTTCTCTACTGATTTGATCCCGCAGTCTAATGCTATCACCAGGGCGAAGCCGTTATCCGCCGCATAATCAATGCCTTCCGTCGATATGCCGTACCCCTCCCGGTAACGGTCGGGTATATAATATTCAATGTTATTATAAAGCTTATGGAAGAAACTATAAACCAGCGCCACCGAGGTAGTACCATCCACGTCATAATCGCCATAGATCAGTATCCTTTCTCCTGAAGCGATGGCAGTCTCTATCCGCTCAATGGCCTTTTCCATATCCGCCATCAGGAAGGGATCGTGCAGGTGTCTCAGATCGGGCCTGAAAAAATAACGGGCCTCCTCGTAGCTTTTAATACCACGCTGTATCAGCATGGCACTCAAAACGGTGTCAATAGTAAGTTCGCCGGCCAGTTTTATGACATCCTCATTATCCGGCTTTTCCCTTACTGCCCACCGTTTATTCATATCTTTGTCGCTTAAAACAGTAAATATAAGTAAATGTGCAGATGATTGGATGTGCAAAATGTTTTGATGTGCAGATATGCAGATGTGCGTATGTGCAGATTAAGTAAATCAGCACAATCGGGTTTTTAATCATCTGCACATCTGAAATTAGCACATCCGCACATTAAACGCTATGGAGATTTTTGCATTAGGCGAGGGGTCGTATTCCGTTGATTCTTCCAAAAAATTTATACCCTTTGATCCTCAAACCGATAGCACCAAAGACCGTCCCGGCTCATTGTTTATCCATGTTAACCCCTTCCTGGTAAAAACTTCTGAGGACCTGATCCTTTTTGATTCTGGATTGGGTTTTAAGGATACCCGCGACGAGCTGTTCCTGCATCAGCATATCCGCAACGCCGGATTTGACCCTGAAGACGTAACGCTGGTGCTGATGTCGCACCTTCATTATGACCATTCGGGTGGTTTGGTGGTAGAAAGAAACGGTGTGTTAGAACCTAGCTTTCCGCATGCAAAGCATGTGATACAAAAAGGTGAATGGGAAACGGCTATCATCGGCAAGTCATCATCTTATCACAAGGAGATTTTCGAAGCATTAAAGGATAAGGCCGATATTCAGTTTGTAGAAAACTCAGGCGAATTAAAGCCGGGTATAAATTATGAGCTATCTGGGGGCCATTGTCCCTTCCACCAGGTTTTTTGGATAGATGACCACGGAGACAAATGTTTTTATGGCGGCGACGAATTACCTGAACCTGAACAGCTGATACGAAAGTTTATAGCGAAGTATGACTACGACGGGCGTAAAGCGATGCAACTGCGCGAAGAATACGGAAAGAAAGCAGCGGAAGAAAATTATACCTGTTTATTTTATCATGCCAAATCGAACCCTGTTGGCAAGGTAAACTACTCGGATGAGCATTTTACGGTGAGCCCGTTGTAAAGTTGGAATGTTTTAAGGTTAGAAAGTTAGTTTGTAAGAGATATATGGTTTAGTAGGTTTGCTATTTGCAGGTTTAAGTTCGATGTTATATCAACATTACAACTTTTCAACCTTACAACCTTCAAACAAATTATACGTGATTAGGCACCTCGAAAAGTTCTTTGATCTTTTCTACATTCAACGGTTTCGAAATAAAGTCTTTTACTACCGGATACGAACGCGCTTTATTGATATCATTACTGAATACAGAAGAAGAAATGATATACACTTTGCATTTACCAGATGGATCAATGTTAAGGCGGGTATATTCATCCAAAAATTCCCAGCCATTCATGATAGGCATATTGATATCCAGCAAAATATAATCAGGTAATTTAGAAGGGTCATTTTTCTGGATATCCAAAAGAAGATCGATTGCATATTTACCATGCAGGCAGGCCATGATCTCTGTATTCAACAAAGCCTTCTTTATTAATTTGATGGAGATAAAGTTGTTTATTTCATCATCATCAACCAGCAAAATGCTTACTGTACCGTTAGTATTAGTCATATCTGCTTTATACGATGCAAAAATTAAAAGGTTATGCCGGT
Organism: Bacteroidota bacterium; assembly: GCA_048498695.1. Lineage (GTDB taxonomy): Bacteria > Bacteroidota > Bacteroidia > Sphingobacteriales > Sphingobacteriaceae > Mucilaginibacter. The sequence goes on along the minus strand of JBEHXM010000094.1, from coordinate 17,162 downwards.
AATAGCTGCAAAATAAAAAGTCGGGGAGTTTTTTATTTTACTTTACAAGTTACCATTTTTTAATGATAACAAATGCAAATTTTTCAATAAAAAATTGGATTGCGCCGGCGATCATTTGATCCTAAAATTCATAATCCCGCTCCACTTTACAAATGCGGGTTTTGTAATGCTCATACCATTTTTCGCGCCCCTGCTGTTGTGCAAATAAATGGCGCGAATTGGCCTTCCAGTTTTTGATCGCCTCCAGCGACTCCCAGTAGGATACGGTTATCCCCAATCCTTCCCTTGCCGACTCAACACCCAAAAATCCGGGTTGCTGCCTGGCCAGCTCATCCATTTCAATAGCCATAGCGCCGTAGCCGTTTTCTCCTTCTGTTCGCAGCGAGGTGAATATTACAGCATAATAAGGTGGTTGTGGGGTTTTGGCTATCATAGTAATCTTCTAATTAAAAAGGCTCCTAAAGGAGCCTCAAATTACAAATATTTTTAAGATCAGGTACCGTATTCCGGTGTGGTTACTTCACTTTCCTCAAATTCATAGTCGGTTAGCGGCGGGCATGAGCAGATCAGGGTCCTGTCGCCATAAGTATCATTTACCCTGCCAACCGATGGCCAGAACTTATAAGCCGCAACATAAGGCAGCGGGAAGGCTGCTTTCTGGCGGGTATACGGGTGATCCCAGTCGTTGCCGGTAACAACCGCCGCAGTATGCGGTGCATTTTTCAGCGGGTTGTTCACCTTGTCCGACAGTCCTTTTTCTACGTTATCGATCTCATAACGGATAGAGATCATCGCATCACAAAAGCGGTCAAGCTCATGTTTTGGTTCTGATTCCGTCGGCTCAACCATTACCGTACCCGCAACCGGGAACGAAACGGTAGGCGCATGGAAACCATAGTCCATCAAACGCTTGGCGATGTCCGTTACCTCGATGCCGAAATTTTTAAACGCCCGGCAATCCAGTATCATTTCATGAGCGCACCGGCCGTTAGCACCGGTGTATAATACCGGGTAATGATGTTTTAAGCGGGTATTGATGTAGTTGGCATTCAATATCGCATAACGCGTGGCATCTGTTAAACCCTCGCTGCCCATCATAGCAATGTAAGCATGAGAAATGATCAGGATAGAAGCCGATCCCCAGGGTGCTGCAGAGACAGCATGGATAGATTTTCCACGTTCAATATCTACCACAGCATGGCCCGGCAGATAAGGTACCAAATGTTTGGCTACGCCGATAGGCCCCATACCCGGACCACCTCCGCCATGTGGTATACAAAATGTTTTATGCAGGTTCAGGTGGCAAACGTCAGCGCCAATATTAGCCGGGCTGGTCAGGCCGACCTGTGCGTTCATGTTGGCACCATCCATATAAACCTGTCCGCCATTCTGATGAATGATCTGGCAGATATCAATAATTGCTTCTTCAAATACCCCGTGTGTCGATGGATAAGTAACCATCAGGCACGACAGATCATCTTTATGCTGTTCTGCTTTTTCTCTCAGATCGGCCACATCAATATTTCCGTTTTCATCACATTTCACTACCAGTATCTTCATGCCGGCCATCGCTGCCGAAGCGGGGTTTGTACCATGTGCTGATGAAGGGATCAGAGCAATGTTCCTGTGTCCTTCGCCCCTGTCGTGATGGTAAGCGCGGATCACCATTAGTCCCGCATACTCACCCTGCGCACCGGCATTCGGCTGCAGACTCATCGCGGCAAAGCCGGTAATTTCAGACAGCCAGTTATTCAGTTCATCAAACATCTGCATGTAGCCGCCCACCTGGTCGGCAGGGGCAAACGGGTGCATCTTGCTGAATTCGGGCCAGGTAACCGGTACCATTTCGGTAGTGGCATTCAGTTTCATGGTACATGAGCCCAGCGCGATCATAGAATGGCAAAGAGAAAGGTCCTTTGTCTCCAATGATTTGATATAGCGCAGCATCTCATGCTCAGAGCGATGTGTATTGAAAAGCGGGTGAGTCAGGTAATCCGACTTGCGTTGCAGATCGGCAGGGATCACGGTTTGCACATTGGCCTTCAGTTCATCAAAACTCACATCACTCAATGTTTTACCTTTTACCCTGGCAAAAAAGCGAACCATCGTTTTGATATCTTCCGGTGAAGTCGTTTCGTCAATAGAGATCGTAACTATCGAACCTTCATAGTTCAGGTTCATTTCATTATTGATCGCTTCTGCATGGATAGGTCCAACTAAATCACCCAGATCAAATTTCAGCGTGTCAAAGTAGGCTTCATTTAATTGCTTGTAGCCTAACTGTTCTAACGACTCTGAAAGCAATATAGCTAAACCATGTATGCGCTCCGCGATCAGTTTAATACCCTGCGGACCGTGATAAACGGCATAGCAGCCGGCCATGATAGCCAGCAATGCCTGAGCGGTACATATATTGGAGGTAGCTTTATCCCTACGGATATGCTGCTCACGGGTTTGCAAAGCCATACGCAGTGCATAGTTCCCGGCGCTGTCTATCGTAACGCCGATGATGCGTCCAGGTATAGATCGTTTGTATTCTTCTTTGGTAGCAAAAAAGGCGGCATGTGGACCGCCGAAGCCCATCGGCACCCCAAAACGCTGGGTAGAACCCACTACCACATCGGCCCCCCATTCACCTGGAGGCGTTAATAATGCCAGGCTCATGATATCGGCAACAACGGTCAGTTTTATACCCTTTTCGTGCCCTTTTGCGGCGAAGCCGGAGTAATCATATACCTGGCCATGACCGGCAGGATATTGTACAATGGCCCCGAATATATTTTCGTTCAGTTCAACCGTACGGTGATCGCCGATCTGTATCTCGATACCATAAGGCTCCGAACGTGTTTTTAAAATATCAATGGTTTGAGGGAACACCTCGTCTGACACAAAAAATATTTTAGCCTCCGGGTTTTTCCGCAGGCTGTATTGCATAAACATAGCCTCAGCGGCGGCAGTGCCTTCATCCAGTAAAGAAGCGTTGGCAATTTCCATCCCGGTCAAGTCTATCACCATCGTCTGGAAATTCAGTAAAGCCTGTAAACGGCCCTGTGCAATTTCGGCCTGGTATGGTGTATATTGGGTATACCATCCCGGGTTCTCCAAAATATTACGCTGGATAACGCCCGGTACAATTACATCATAATATCCCTGGCCAATAAATGATTTGAAAACTTTATTTTTTGATGCGGTTTGCTTTAGCGTGTTCAGGTAATCGAACTCACTTTTTGCAGGTGGCAGGTCGAGCGGTTTTTTGAGCCTGATCCTTGCCGGTATAGTTTGTTCTATCAGTTCATCAAGCGAACCTGCACCAACCGTTTTTAACATTTCTGCCGTGTCCCCGGCGTTTGGAGCAATATGCCTGTACTGAAATTTCTCCTGGTAATCTGTGTTCAACTTCATGAAATTCGTGTCCCTCTAAATTTTGCACAAAGGTACAATTTTAGGGAATGAGTAACAATCAGATAATCTTATAGTGACAATGGTTTTACAGACCGATCAGAGCCAGGAACCAAGAGTCAGGAATCAAGAAAATATTCCTGTTATTCAGTTCCTGATTCTTGACTCCTGGTTCTTGACTCCTGGTTCTTGATTCTTGACTCTCAAGCAAGTTGCCTCAAATACATTTGAATTGTATTTTCAAGCCCATAATACAGGGCGTCGCTGATCAGGGCGTGACCAATGCTCACCTCATCCAATGCAGGTATGTTTTGGGCAAAATATTTCAGATTATGCAGGTCAAGGTCGTGGCCGGCGTTGATGCCAAGTCCGGCCTTGTGGGCCGCTTCGGCGGCTTTGATGTATGGTGCTATGGCAGCCTGTTTATCCTGAGGATATTGATGCGCATAAGCTTCGGTATATAATTCTATCCTGTCGGTTCCGGTGGTGGCTGCTGCTTGTACCATTTCAATAGCCGGGTCAACAAATATAGATACGCGTATGCCCGCATCCTTAAAAACCCTTATCATGTCTTTCAGGTAAGCTTGATTCTTGATGGTATCCCAACCGTGATTGGAGGTGATCTGCCCTAAGGCATCAGGTACCAAAGTCACCTGTTCGGGTTTGCTGGCCAGCACCAAATCAATAAACTTTTGCTCCTGGCAATTTCCTTCGATGTTAAATTCTGTTGTTACGATCTTTTTTAGTTCAAACACATCATTATAACGGATATGTCTTTCATCGGGACGCGGATGTACGGTGATGCCCTGCGCGCCAAAACGTTCGCAGTCTTTGGCCACCTGCACCAGGTCGGGGTTATTTCCGCCGCGCGAATTCCGCAGGGTGGCTATCTTATTAATATTGACAGATAATCGGGTCATGTAAGCAATATTTTAAGTGGTAAATATCATTAATACTTTCCTTAACAGCAGAAACAATTTTATGATTCGATTACTTGTTAACTCAATATGACATATCGCTTCGCCTATTCCGATGCTATTACAGGCTTCCGATTTATATTACAGGTAAAAACCAGTTTACAATCAGCTGAGAATAATAATTTATATTTTTTCATTCTAAGCTAACATAATAGGGGCATAACTACGTTTAAATCCTTAAAATAATCAATTAGAAACCAAAAACTTATATCTTTGAACTCCTGAATAATATAATAAGCAGGAGGCATAGTTTTAGTTTGAAGGGAGATGGGAATTTTGAAACATGGGAACTCAAATTAACAGATCTTTATAGTTTGCAGGCTATCTTTGCCTCAAATCAGAAAGCTTAAAACTCAGCATAAACTATTAGAATAATAAATGACCAAAATAAAGGGTATACTTCTGTTTCTGATGCTGCTGTCATTCCATAGCTATGCCCAAAAAAGTGCAGGTTGCATATTGGGTAATTGCAAAGATGGCTTTGGCACCGCCGTATACCCTGACGGCAGGAAGTATGGGGGCGAATTCCATAACGGGAAAATAAACGGCAAAGGCACCATGACCTGGCCTGATAAAAGAAAATACTACGGTTATTGGAAAAATGACAGGGCCGACGGATTGGGTACCATGACCTACGCTGACGGGCATAAGTATATTGGCGAGTGGAAAAATAATTTAAAAGACGGCCGTGGAACCGAAACCTGGTCGGCGACAAAAAGATACGATGGCGACTTTAAAGCCGGGCGCCGCAACGGGCAGGGAACAATGTTATTCGTCGACGGTAAAAAATATATCGGCGAATGGGAAAATGATGTACAAAGCGGTCAGGGTTTGGAAACATGGCCCGGCGGAGAGAAATACATTGGCGGCTGGAAGAACGATAAAAGGGACGGAACCGGAACCAATAATTATCCTAATGGTAATACATATGATGGTGAATGGGTAGAAAATACCAGGCAGGGATTTGGTACCATGACCTGGACAGACGGGAAAAAATATGTTGGCGAATGGAGTGCTGATAAACAAAACGGGCATGGCAAGCTCACGTTAAAATCGGGAGAGAAGTACGAAGGAGACTGGAAAGACAATACCCGGAATGGCCAGGGCGCAGCCACTTACGCCGATGGTACCAGGTACGACGGAGCATGGAAGAATGATAAAAGAGAAGGCCGGGGTATAGGGACTTTTACTGACGGTGATAAATACGAAGGTGAGTGGAAGGATGACAAACAGAACGGGTTGGGGACAATGACCTTTGCCAATGGCAATAAGCACACCGGGCTCTGGAAAGACGATGTATTTATAGAGGAACGGAAAATCAATCTCGCCGATAATACCGCAGGCGTTCCTGCACCAAAACTTAAAGTGCCTGCCGCTTTGAAAGTTAAAGGGATCACTTTTGATGACAGCACCGGAAACAAGAACAAGGTTTTGGATGCTAACGAAGAAGGAGAAATAAAATTTACTTTATCAAATGAGGGTAAAGGCGATGCTACTGACCTGATCATAGAGATACAGGACCTTAATTTTACCAAAGGGATCACGTACGAGACCAAAAAAACTTTTCCATCACTGGCTGCGGGAGAACAGGAAAGCATCGTCATACCTATTTCAAGCCAGATCGAACTGGCAACGGGGGAAGCAAATTTCAGGATACAGGTGCACGAAGGCAATGGCTTTGATGCAGGCCCTTTTTACATCGCCTTTAAAACCCGTGAATTTATAAAGCCGCGCATTGCCGCCAACGCTAATGGGCAGACAGGCTGCATTTTAGGCAATTGTAAAGATGGCGACGGTACGATGGTTTTTGCAGACGGAGAAAAATACAAAGGGGATTTTAAAGCCGGCCGGATGCAGGGCAAAGGAAAAATGACCTGGCCGGATGGGCGGACCTACGAAGGCGAATGGAAAAATGATAAACAAAACGGCGATGGAACTGAAATAACCGCAGATGGCAGTAAATATATTGGCAATTGGACAGATGGCGTTAAAGACGGAAAGGGAACATCCATATCATCAATAGGCCGTAAATACCAGGGCTACTGGAAAAATGACAAGCAAAACGGCGAGGGCCTGATGGCCTGGCCCACCGGGCAGAAATATCTTGGGAAATGGAAAGACGGCATCAGAAGCGGCCTGGGGATTTCTATATGGGCTACCGGCGAAAAATATGACGGTCTGTGGAAGGATGATAAACAAAATGGCTTTGGCACCTTCTATTATACCAATAAGCAGGTTTATGAGGGTGAGTGGAGCGAAGGACAGATCAACGGTTTTGGCACAATGACCTTTCCAAACGGAAAACAGAATAGCGGAATATGGAAAGACGGCGTCTTTGTAAAAGAAGTAGCTTACAACCATGTTGAAAAACCGCCCAAACCTGTATTACCCGCTGTGCTGGAAGTGGCCAATGCGGCATTTACCGATGCTTCAGGAAATAACAACAACCTGTTAGACCCCGGTGAAAAGGCGGAGATCAAATTTACCTTATCAAACCAGGGTAAAGGTGGCGCATATAACCTGGTAGTAGTGGTTGAAGAGTTGAATTCTGTTAAAGGCATTTTATATAGCACCCGGCAAACGTTTGCCCGTTTAGCAAGCAAAAAAGACATACCTGTTGTAATCCCTATCTCGGGCACCCCTGACCTTGAAACCGGTGATACCAACTTCAAGATCAAAATAACCGAAGCCAATGGCTATGACAGCGATCCTTTTTATATTAATTTTAAAACACAGGGTAAAGCCATTTATTCAGGAAACGCCAAGCCTTGACAAGCGGAATATTTATTCCATCACAATTTCATTTATAAATTCTGTATTGTGCACCTTCCCTCCCATTCCATGATATATATAATTAAAAATGAGTTGGATCTGTCCGAAATGTGAGCGTGAATTAAGAAAACCTAATCAAATGCATTATTGCATTAAGGTTAGCGTTGATGATTTGCTAAAAGACCAAAGCGAAGAGACTATTTTAGCATTCGATAAACTGCTTGCCGAGGTAGCTGATTGGGACGATGTAACTGTAAGCTGTTCAAAAAACTACATTGTATTTGTCCATAACAAAACATTCTTTTTGATCAGGCCAATGAAAAAGCTGCTAGATCTTAAGTTTTATTCGGATAAACTACCCGAAAAATCCCCTATAACAAAGAGCAAGCTTTATGGAAACCGTTACGAAAATCATATCAGGATAACTTCTTCAAATGATCTTACAGCCCAGGTTTTTACACTTATAAAAGATTCGTACTTGTTATTGTAGACGTTAAGGTTTGTTAAAAATTCTGCCGTTAAATAAGTATCACTTATTTTTATTTGACCTGATCAATGTGTAAGTGTGATAAAGAACATAAAAATTCTGATTACCTTTTTTTTCGCGCTCTTTTCGCTTCCGGCTTTTGCGCAGAAGCTGAGCGGTATCGTTTTAGACCGCAATACGCTGCTTCCAGTAGCGCATGCCACTGCCGCTACCCGCACCCAAACAGTTTTTACAACCGTTTTAGGGCAATTTAATTTAGCTAATGTCAATAAAGGCGATACGGTCAGGATCAGCTGCGTGGGCTACAAACCGCACTTGCTGGTGTTTGCCCAGCCTGTTTCAGATACAATAAGGATGTATCTTGAGCCTAATGTTACAGCACTCAAAAGTGTAGTGATCATAGGTAAACGCGATCCCAAAGCCGACTCGCTTAGGTTACGGAAAGACTTCGCCACGGTATTTGAGCATAAGAACGCTACGGTCAAGGACGCCTTTATTACCCGCGATCCTTATGTATACAAGCCAAACGACTATATCACCTCTACCAATAATGCAACCACGCTGGTCAGCGTAAACCTGCTTTCGGTATTAGACTTGCTGAACGGGAATAAGGCGCCGGTATCAAAGCTTCAGAAGACTTTGTTAAAAGAAGAAGAGTACGATTATATCGACCGCAAATTCTCCAAACAAAAAGTAACAGAGATCACCCACCTGAAAGGTGATTCATTACAAACCTTCATGGATAAGTACCGTCCAACCTCAACCGAAGCAAAAAAGATGACGGATTATGAGGTGATGGTTTATATCAAGAAATGTTATGGCGAGTTTGTGAAACCGGAAAAGGTGTCACACTAATATTTCCGAGATGCGGCCTCCCCACCATGCTTCGAGCGCCTCAGCATGACACCTCATCCGTTATAAATAAAAAAGGGGCACAGTCCTAAAACCATGCCTCTTTAGCAGAAAGCGCAAAGCAGAAAGCAAAAAGCTTTGGACTTTCTGCTTTTAGCTTTCAGCTTAATAACGGTAATATTCCGGTTTGAACGGACCATTAACCGGTACGCCGATGTAGTCAGCCTGGTGCTGGTCAAGTTCTTCCAGTTCCACACCAATTTTGGCCAGGTGCAAGCGGGCAACTTTTTCGTCCAGGTGTTTGGGTAAAGTATATACTTTGTTTTCGTATTTGTCGTCATTTAAATAAAGCTCTAACTGGGCTAAAGTCTGGTTGGTGAACGAGTTACTCATCACAAAACTTGGATGACCAGTAGCGCAGCCTAAGTTAACCAAACGGCCTTCGGCCAATACGATCAGGTCCTTACCGTTGATGGTATATTTATCAACCTGAGGTTTTATTTCAATTTTGCTGTGACCGTAGTTGGTATTCAGCCAGGCCATATCGATTTCGTTATCAAAGTGACCAATGTTACAAACGATGGCCTTATCCTTCAGCGCCCGGAAGTGCTTTTCGCGCAGGATATCGCAGTTGCCGGTGGCAGTTACCACAATGTCGGCCTCAGGAATGGCGGTGGTTAATTTCTTAACTTCAAAGCCTTCCATAGCAGCCTGCAAAGCACATATCGGGTCGATCTCGGTTACGATCACACGAACGCCTGCATTGCGCAGTGAATCGGCAGAGCCTTTGCCCACGTCGCCATAACCGCAAACAACAGCTACTTTACCGGCCATCATTACATCGGTAGCACGACGGATAGCATCCACCAGCGATTCGCGGCAGCCATATTTATTATCAAATTTTGATTTGGTAACCGAGTCATTCACATTAATGGCAGGCACCGGCAATGTTCCGGCCTTTACCCTGTCATATAAACGGTGTACACCGGTGGTAGTTTCTTCTGATAAACCTTTGATGCCCGATACCAGCTCAGGGTATTTATCCAGCACCATGTTGGTCAGGTCGCCGCCATCATCCAGTATCATGTTCAATGGCTGGCGTTCTTCGCCGAAAAATAAGGTCTGCTCAATACACCAGTCAAATTCTTCTGCATTCATTCCTTTCCAGGCATAAACAGAAGTTCCGGCAGCAGCAATAGCCGATGCCGCGTGATCCTGTGTGGAGAAAATATTACATGATGACCAGGTAACATCTGCACCCAGGGCCTGCAATGTTTCAATTAAAACAGCAGTTTGAATGGTCATGTGGAGGCAGCCTGCTATGCGGGCGCCCTTTAATGGTTTTGATGCACCAAATTCAGCACGTAAAGCCATTAAGCCGGGCATTTCAGCTTCGGCAAGGCCAATTTCTTTGCGGCCCCAATCGGCCAGCGACAAATCTTTTACTTTGTATTTGGTGTAAGCGGTTTCTACTGATGACGACATAACATTTCAGATTTTTGAAATGCAAAGGTAAAGAATAGAAATATCTTAATGAAATCAGATAGCCACTGCGGCCGCTTTTATCTGCTTATGATTAAGACTGAGATTGTGCTCAGTATCAGATGCCGACATGGATAATTTGCCATTGTGCGCACCGCCTTGCTCCACCTGTAATATGGTAGTTTTTATATCTCCCGTTATGCGGCCTGTGCTCCTGATCTCGAGCGAGTGGGCATGTATATTGCCATAAACGGTACCATAAACAATTATTTCCTTAGTAACTACATTTCCGCGAACCAAACCCTTTTCCCCTAATATCAGCCCTTCATCAATGGTTACATCTCCGGTGATCTGGCCTTCTATCCTTACGAACGCCGGTGCTTTCAGGTTACCGTCAAGCACGCAGCCTTCACTTATCAGGGTTGATATCACTTGCTGGTCAAGTTCTACTTTGTTCTTTTTTGAAAACATAGTTATAGTTTTTGTTTTTTATACGTTACCCCGATAGAATTGGGTTGACCAAATTTTCCACAAAATTAAGCCAGTATTCAACAATTTACGTGTACGTCAGTTATTCAATGTCAAAAATTTGGCGGGATTTACCGGCTTCCCATTCTTGCGCACTTCGTAATGCAGATGCGCCCCGGTTGAATGCCCGGTTGAGCCTACTTTTCCGATCACATCACCGGTATTTACCTCCTGCCCCTCTTTTACACCAATACGTGAGAGGTGACCATATAACGTTTCGAAATCATTGGCATGTTTAATAATAATACAATTTCCATAGCCGCCTTTCCAGCCGGTAAATATCACTTTACCATTGGCGGTAGTTTTAACCGCATCGCCTTTATGCCCCCTGAAATCGATCCCCGGATGATATTCTGCATCCTCTGAATCAAACGGATCGCTGCGGTAACCAAATACCGAAGTGATCGAGCTTATCCGTGGATAGCCCATAGGCGTAAATGCTACGCTATTAAGCAAACGGCCCAGGTACTCGTCATACATGGAATACTTTTCATTGTCACTAAGCTGTGACTCTTCGGCATTGCCATCACCACCTACAGATTTGACTGAAAAGCCTTTCAACCCTCTTTTTCTTAAATAATCGTTTATTTTTTGCAGTTTGGCCTGTATAGATTGTATGTAATTACTGGCTGAACCCAAACTTGCAGCGGGTGAAACTGTCTTGCCATTTTCGGCTGCCGATGTGGCATCAGGTGTAATAGCGATAACCGGCGATTTCCCTTTTAGCTGTGCTATCTGTGTCAGCAGTTGCTGTTTCTCCAGCTCATGCGCCGTATTTTTTGAATTCAGATAGATAATGGTTCCCACCAGCGCCAGCACGGTACATATTGCAGATGCGATATAATGCTTTACTCTTTTTAAGTGCTTGGTTTTTACACGAATAGCCTGTGTTTGCTCCTGGTTTTTGTTGACAATAATGATGGTACTAAAATTAGTAAGTTTCAGGTTCATATCTTAGCTAGGGTTAAAATAGGGTATGCAATATAAACAATAGACGCATAAAAAATCAAAATATTTCGATTTTTTAAAATTAAAACCCAATCGCTGGCTAAAAACCTGCCATCGAGCTTTATACGATATTCGTCAGCTAAATGTTATTATTACAACAGAAATATTTTAGATTTAAATCATTTACTATTTTTACACAAAATTTATAAGTAAAAGAAATGATGTACCCGGAATATTTAGTTGCCCCAATGCGGGAGGAACTGACCAGAGTTGGTTTTGAAGAGTTAAAAGATGCAGAAGCGGTAACCAATGCTATTGAAAGTAAAGGTACCGTATTTGTAATGGTAAATTCTGTTTGCGGATGCGCTGCAGCCAATGCACGCCCCGCTGCAAGGATTGCCTCACAAAATGAAAAACATCCTGATAAATTTGTGACTGTTTTTGCAGGTATGGAAAAAGAAGCTGTTGATGCTGCGCGTAACTTAATGCTGCCATACCCACCGTCTTCCCCTTCAATGGCTTTGTTTAAAGATGGTAAACTGGTGCATATGATAGAGCGCCACCAGATAGAAGGCCGCCCGGCACAAATGATAGCCGACAACCTGATAGGTGCGTTTGAACAATACTGCTAATTTTAGCCGAAAGCTAAAATGCAAAAGCTGAAAGGATGATCTCCTTTCAGCTTTTTTGTTGATTATGCATTCCCAATACTATTGACTAATGACCATTGACTAATAATCATTCGGAGCGAAGGCTCTTTATCGGGTTAACCAACGCCGCTTTAATCGCCTGGAAGCTTACAGTTGCTAACGCTATCAGCATGATCAATCCGCCGGATATGGCGAAAACCCACCATTGTACGGGTGTGCGGTAAGCAAAGCTCTGCAGCCATTTGTTCATGGCATAAAAGGCAACCGGTGTAGCAATCAATAAGGCAATTATAACCAGCACTAAAAATTCCTGGGATAATAAGCCAAACAACGATCGTACGCTTGCACCCAGCACCTTGCGGATGCCTATTTCCTTTAGCCGTTGCTCAGCGGTGAACATGGCCAGGCCCAGCAGGCCCAGGCAGGATATAAAAATGGCAAGGAAGGCAAATGCATCGGACAGTTTATTGACGATCTGCTCGTTCTGATATAGTTTTTGATATTGCTCATCAATAAAACTATAAGTTGGCGGGAAGGCCGGGTTAAGCTGTTTGCATAAGTTTTCAATAAGCTGCACCGCTTCGCGGGTCTTGCCGGGCTGTGTTCTTATCAATATATCGCCAGGCATATTTTCTCCATACTTGAAGATCATAGGACCTATAGCGGTGTGCATGGAATGAAAATGAAAATCTTTAACTACGCCAATGATCTTACCCCGTGTCCTGAATAATGCAAATGGTTGCCCTATCGGGTCTTTGTACCCCGTTACTTTTAATGCAGACTCATTAATTATGTAATTAGCCGTATCGGAAGGAAAGTCTTTTGAGAATTCCCGGCCCGCTACCAGCTCCATTTTCATGGTTTTCAGGTAATCGTACCCAACCCCCACCTGCGTAAACATCGTGGTTTGGGTGGTATCCTTGCCTGTCCAGTAAACAGCGGCTGTGCTGCCATAACTGTCCGTTGGCGATTCGCTTACACGGCTTACAGATTGTATAGCCGGCGTATTCAGCAATTCAGTTTTAAATAATGAATATTTAGACTGCAGATCGCCTTCCATGGTTACCTGTATCAGATTGTCCTTATTATAACCCAGGTTTTTCGATTGCACATAACTCATCTGCCGGGATATAATTATGGTACCTGTAATTAATGTGATGGATAACACAAACTGGAACACAACCAGTCCTTTGCGAAAAATGGTAGTGCCCGACTCCAGCTTAAGCGTACCCTTTAATACCTTTACCGGGTTAAATGATGATAAAAATAAGGCAGGATAACTACCCGATACGAGGCCGGTGATCAAAGTGATTGCCAGCAGTTGTAACCAGAAAGCCCATTGGCCAAACGGCAATTCTATCTGTTTTTGAGTCACCTGGTTAAACACCGGGAGTAATGCTACAAGCAGCACCAGCGATACGGTAACAGCTAAAGTGGTGATCAGTAACGATTCACTGATAAACTGTCCGATCAGCGATGAGCGTAATGCGCCGACTACCTTGCGCACACCTATCTCCCTGGCCCGCTTAACCGAGCGTGCGGTAGTGAGGTTCATAAAGTTGATGCAGGCTATCAGCAAAATAAAAACGGCAATGATGCTGAAAATTCGAACATATTCTACCCGGCCGCCATCAGGTTTGCCTTGCTCCAGGTTACTATTCAGGTACGTTTCAGCATATGGCTGCAGGGCCAGATCAATATAGTAGGAGTTTGTTTTGCGGTTTGTATGATAATAGAGGTCATAAAAACTCCTCATCCTTTTATCTACCGAAGCAGCATTGGCATCTTTCCTAAGCATTATATAGGTAGCCGGCCCGATGTTGCCCATATCCCTTGCCCATGAATTATTGGTCAGGAATGCTTCCCAGTTAGTTAAGAAATCAAAACTTTCGGAGACGTTCTTTGGCAGGTTTTCAAAAACGGCGGTTACCGTAAAATTTTTACTGTTCTGGTAAAGGATGTTTTTACCAATCGCATTCTCCGGACTTCCAAAAAATTGCTCAGCCATTTTCCTTGATATGGCAATACTGTGCGGCGAGCTCAGCGCTGTTTGCGGGGTGCCCTGTAAAAGCGGGTAGCTGAACATTTTAAAATAGTCGGCCCCGGCGGAATTGCCATATATTTTGATGGATTTATCCCCTACACGGAAAACGCTGGTTTCGCCAAACCCCATGCCGGTTGCATACTCCACCTCAGGGAATCGTCTTTTTATCTCATCAGACAAAACACCGGGCGTATCATAGGTTCCGCTTAATTTATGATTGCTGTAAATCTTCCCATACACCCTAAATAGCTGATCACTGTTTTTATGAAATGCATCTATGCTTCGCTCATTCTGAACCCAAAGCAGGATCATCAGGCTGCAGGCCAGACCCACCGAAAGTCCGGCAATATTGATAAACGAGTGCACCTTGTTCCGCAACAGGTTGCGCCAGGCTACTTTGAAATAATTCTTTATCATAGTGTTATACGTTTTATGTTGTACGTAATACGTTTTGCCTAATTTCAGATTAACTGATCTCTAATCACTCTAAGCAAGCTCTCTTCGAGAGCCATAGCTCATTCTGAGCGAAGGCTCTTTATCGGGTTAACCAACGCCGCTTTGATGGCCTGGAAACTTACTGTTGCCAGGGCGATCAATATGGTCAACCCTCCCGACATGGCAAACACCCACCACTGTACCGGGGGATGATAGGCAAAGTTTTGCAGCCATTTATTCATACCGTACCATGCCATTGGTGTAGCAATTACCAATGCAATTACTACCAGTATTAAAAACTCTGATGATAATAGCGTAAAAAGCGAACCTACACTTGCACCTAATACTTTCCGTATACCTATTTCCTTCAGGCGTTGCTCGGCTGTGAACATAGCCAAACCTAACAGGCCCAGGCATGATATAAATATGGCGAGAAAGGCAAACGCATCCGAAAGCTTCCCAACGATCTGTTCGTTGTTATACAGCTTATTATATTCGTCGTCAGAAAAACTATAGGTAAACTGAAAATTGGGATTCAATTGTTTAGTTATGCTCTCCAGGCTGGCCAGGGCTTCTTTGGTTTTGCCCGGCTGTGTCCTTACCAGTGCCATACCGTAATCGGCATGATTATCCAGCCTTAATATCAAAGGCTTGATCTGATCATGCAATGAGCTGAAGTGAAAATCCTTCACCATACCTATGATCTTACCCTTTACACCCCACATGGTTAGCGTTCTCCCTATCGGATTGGCATACCCTAATCTTTTTGCGGCTATTTCGTTTACAATATAGGCGCTTGAGTCCGTAGCAAAGCTTTTTGAGAAATCCCTGCCTTCAGCCATTTTCAATTTTAATGTATTTATGAAATCATACCCAACCGCGGCATTTGAAAACGAGATGGTGGTATTAGGGGTTTTACCTTCCCACTCTACACCCACGGTAGATGATGTCATTTCTGTTGGCGGGGCGGTGCTTCGTGTGATCGCTTTGATGCCGGGCATTTTCATCGCTTCATCCTTAAAAACATCATAACTTTTAAGCAGATCGCCTTCCAGCGGAACATATATCATGTTTTCCCTGTCAAAACCCAGATTAATTGATTGAACATAACTTACCTGCCGCGAAATAATGATAGTCCCTATGATCAGCATTACCGAAAGCACAAACTGAAACACCACCAAACCTTTGCGGAATAAGGTGGGTCCTGAATCAAGCTTCAGGGTACCCTTCAATACCTTAACCGGGTTAAATGATGATAAAAACAGAGCTGGATAACTTCCTGAAACCACCCCAGTAATGAGTGTAATCCCTAATAATTTTATCCAGAATAGCATTTCGTTAAATGGCAGTTCGATATCTTTTTGGGTTACCTGATTGAACAGAGGAAGTAAAGCGGCTATTAAAAATAAGGAAACGATGACCGCCAGTGATGTAAGTAATATGGATTCAGCGATAAATTGTCTGATCAGGACTCCGCGTACTGCGCCCACTACTTTCCTCACGCCTATTTCCTTTGCCCGCTTTACTGACCGTGCCGTGGTCAGGTTCATAAAATTGATGCAGGCGATCAGCAAAATAAATACGGCAACCATGCTGAATAAATGCACATACTCTATACGGCCGCCATCAATTTTCCCATTTTTGAAGTTATTGTTCAGGTATACCTGGTCAAAACGCTGCATAGCCAGTTCTTCTGTAAAAGTTCCTTTTTTCTCATCTTTATCCAGCTTCTCTAAAACATGGGTGATCTTGTTATTGACCACTTCCGGGTTTGCATCAGGGCGTAATTGCAGGTAAGTATAGGGTGTGTTGTTGCCCCATTCCTTTGCCCATGGATTATCCTGCAAAAACGACAACCAGTTAATGAGGTAATTGAATTTGATGGAAGAATTGGCACCGACATTCTCAAAAACTGAAGTCACTATAAAATCCTTCCGGTTATCCAGGCGTATGGTTTTGCCCATAGCAGCCTGGGCGCTGCCGAAGAAATCTTCAGCCATTTTTTTAGACAGGGAAATATCTGATATCGTACGCAATGTATTTGCGGCATCGCCTTGTATTAAATGATAGCTGAACATTTTAAAGAAATCGCCTTCAGCAGAACCGCCTCCCATCTTGATGATCTTATCCCCCACCCTGAAAGTATGCTGCTCAAAAAAAACAGCGTTTACAGCATATTTCACCTCAGGGATTACGCGCTTTAATTCAGCCGCCAGTACTCCTGGAGTATAATACTGGCCCGTAATTTTATTATCATAATGCTGCTGCTCATAAACCTGGTACAGGTCCTTTCCGTTTTTATGAAAAGCATCCATATTCCATTCATTCTGCACCCAAAGCAAAATAAGCAGGCTGCAGGCCAATCCGACAGATAGCCCGGCCATATTGATAAACGTATGAGTTTTGTTTCTTACCAGGTTGCGCCATGCAACTTTTAAATAATTCCTAATCATAAGTTATACGTTTTATGTTATACGTAATACGTTTTCCCTAATCTCTGATAACTGATCTCTAATTACTCACAACTCAAACTCTCTTCGAGAGCCATAGCTCATTCTGAGCGAAGGCTCTTCACCGGGTTTGCCAAA
>JBEHXM010000093.1:0-22287 GCA_048498695.1 Bacteroidota bacterium | reverse complement strand
TGTACCCGCAACTGCAAACCAATGGTTACTGACAGATGTACTGCGTAAGCAATGGGGATTTAAAGGTTTTGTAGTATCAGATTATACAGCAGTGAATGAGCTATCGGCACATGGCTTGGGCGACCTGCAAACGGTTTCCGCATTGTCTCTAAAAGCCGGACTGGACATGGATATGGTAGGCGAGGGCTTTTTAACCACCTTGAAAAAATCATTAAAAGAAGGTAAAGTTACCCAGCAGGAAATTGACCTGGCTTGCCGCAGGGTGCTGGAGGCAAAATATAAATTGGGCTTATTTGAAAATCCATTTAAATCGATCAATGCTGATGTAGAGAAAAAATCGGAACTAACCGAAGCTAACCGGGACGCGGCAAGAGAAACTGCAGAACACTCTTTTGTATTGTTAAAGAATAAGGGACAACTATTGCCACTGAAAAAATCCGGTACCATAGCCTTGATCGGTCCGCTGGCTGATAACCATTCAGAAATGCTGGGCACCTGGGTGGTGGCCGGTGATCCAAAGAAATCAGTGAGTGTGATCGATGGTATTAAAAAAGTAGCAGGTTCTGGTGTAAATGTATTGTATGCCAGGGGATCGAACTTTACTGACGATTCTCTTTTAAATGAGCGCGCCTGGTTTTTTGGTATGAAACAGGAGAGAGATAGCCGCCCTGCACAGCAGATGATAGATGAAGCTGTTGAAACCGCAAAGAAAGCCGACGTAGTTGTGGCGGTAGTTGGCGAATCGGCCAACATGACTGGTGAATCATCAAGCCGCTCTGATATCAGCATACCCGAAACGCAAAGAGAATTGTTGAAGGCGTTATTTAAAACAGGCAAGCCGATAGCATTGGTGTTGTTTAATGGCCGGCCGCTTACACTGCCGTGGGAAGATAAAAATGCAGATGCTATATTAGATGTATGGGACCCTGGTACTGAAGCCGGCAATGCAATTGCTGATGTGTTATTTGGCAATTATAATCCTGCAGGAAAGATCACCGCAACTTTCCCGAGAAGTGTAGGGCAGATACCTTTATATTATAACCACAAAAATACAGGCCGCCCGTTTGATGATAAAGGCCCGGCAAAATTCAAGTCGGATTACATTGATATTCCTAATTCTCCCTTATATCCTTTTGGTTATGGTTTAAGCTATACCACCTTTAATTATAGTGATGTAAAGCTGAGCAAAACCACCCTGAAAGGCAACGAAACATTAACGGCTACAGTTACAGTTACTAATAGCGGTAAACTGGCAGGAGAGGAAGTGGTGCAATTATATATCAGTGACCCGGTGGCAAGTATCAGCCGTTCGGTTAAGGAATTAAAGAACTTCAAAAAAATCATGCTGCAGCCCGGCGAACAAAAAGAAGTGTCATTTAATATTACCCCGCAGGATCTGAAATTTTATAATACCAAGCTCCAATATGACTGGGAGCCGGGTCAGTTTATTGTAGAGATAGGCACTAACTCGAGCGACGTACATACCGCATCAGTACAGTGGAATAAGTAAAAATCGGAATGATATTATTTTATCCGCACCACATTTGTTAACTGTGGAAATATAACCACTAACAAGGTAATAATGGAGGCTTTAACTTTTTAAATAGTTAAAGCCTTTTATTTTGTTTAATTGATTTGGGCGCAATATATTTTTATATTTTTCCAATCTATTAAATGTATTTTAAACATTTAATATCAGCAGATTAATGACTTTATCAAATGGTACTTTGATGTATAATTATGATGATATTTTAACACATGTCATCATTTGTTAATGTTGGCTATATCATTTATTTACAAGAGAAATAATGCAATATATATTGCTCATTAATCATTTATGTTACGATTTGACATCTTTATAAAAGCTCCTTGCCGATTATAGCGTCCTTTTTATATTGATAGATTAGCAATGCATTCGTCATAATATTGAATAATTATTAACATTAATGACTTTTTGTTGTCTATTTTATGAATAAAATGTTAAAAAAATAATTAATTTGTAAATCTTCAAAGTAGACTTGTGTAAACAATACACTCTATTTAAATTAGATGCATTGCCAATTAAGTTTTCCAGAATAGAGGGGAAACACGTATAACCTGATATAATTATAACATAGTGAATTTTTAATATCCCGGTGCTGGAATGTAGCTGGATCGTATTAAATCAAAAGGACAGCGACTGTTTTTTTAAATTTATTGTTAATAAATTAAATGATAAAACTTTTACATTTCTCTCTTTCATGTGATCCCTCCCGCATCTCAACCTGTTTCAGGGGGCATCGCTTAAAGCTTTTTGACCCTAGTCAGTAGGTCGGCTTTTGTATTTCACTAATGAATTCAATTATCAACTAAATCAATAAATTAATCAACTAAATCTCAATCTCATGTTTAAAAGTTTACTTCTAAAAGGAAGGATGATGTGCATATTGTTATTGTGCACCCTCTCCTCATTGGTAGTTACAGCGCAAACAAGGATTTCAGGTAAAGTCATCGGAAATGATGACAAAAAACCTGTAATTGGTGCAACTATCAAGATCAAAGGTACAAACGTAGGCGTTGTTACCGATGTCAATGGTGACTTTGTGATCAGCGCAAACACTAATGATGTTTTGGTAATATCCTACATTGGCTACCAGGCAAAATCAGTTACAGTAACCGGACCTTCACTAGGAACTATCGGGCTTGATGTAACTAACAGTACTTTAAACGAAGTAGTGGTAACGGGTTACCAAACCCAACAGAAAAAAGATATCACAGGTTCTGTGGCTACAGTAAATATTACTGATGCTAAAAAGATTCCTGTTAGTTCTTCTGAATCATTACTGCAAGGCCAGGCGGCTGGTGTTAGCGTAATTAACCAGGGTTTGCCAGGTGCACCAAGTACCGTTAATATTCGCGGTATAAGTAACTTTGGTAACTCACAGCCATTGTATGTGGTGGACGGTGTACAAACCGACAACATGTCGCAGGTGAACCCAACTGATATCGAAAGCATCAGCGTATTGAAAGACGCTGGTTCGGCAGCTATCTATGGTGTATCAGGCGGTAACGGTGTAATTGTGATCACTACTAAAAAAGGTAAAGCCGGCAAAACCAGTTTAAGCTATGATGCTTATTATGGCGACCAGGTGCCATTACAGGGTAATGTTTGGAACCTGATGAGCCCTGCACAGCAAATGGCATTGTCTAAACAAGCTGGCGATACAGGTGCTCAAACACTGTATGATCCGGGTACAACCGGCGACTGGAAGCTGTACACTTATGGTTACCATGGCAGTGTTGCCCCTGCGGGTGCTGGTGCAGCATTTGGTGCAGCCGGCGTTACTGATGACCCAAGCATCGTAAATTACTATAAATTTGATGCTACCAATCCTAATAATGACTTCCTGGTGCAAAAGTTTAACCAGGCAGGTACCGATTGGTTCCATACAATTTTCAAACATGCACCTGAGCAGAGCCATACCATTACGGCTAGCGGCGGTAACGACAAAAACCTTTATTTGTATTCATTGCAATACTTTAACCAACAAGGTACTTTACTTAATACTTACGAGAAACGTTACCAGGCACGTGTTAACAATACCTATAGTTTATTAAATAACAAACTTCGTTTCGGCGAAAGCGGTTATGTATTCTACAGGGCAAACAACGGCGGTTATTCAGGTAACCAACAACAAGAAGGTGGTAGTATTTCAGAAACCTACCGTGAAATGCCGATCATTCCGGTGTATGACGTTAAAGGCCATTTTGGTGGCGGTTATGCCGGTCCAAGCGGTGAGCCTTTGAGTAATGCAAGTAACCCTTTTGCTGTGCAGTCAAGGAAAGTAAATGATAAAGATCAGCAATATAACATTCAGGGAACATTGTTTGCTGAAGCTGACCTGATGAAGTATTTTACAATCCGTACTGCTTTCGGCGGAAATGCAGGTAGTGATTTTAACCACTATATCAATGATAACCCGTATGAGGATTACGAGTCGCACACTAACCCGAATTCATATACAGAGACTTCCAACTATAGCTACAGCTATAACTGGACCAACACCATTAACTATAAAGAGATTTTTGGTAAACACAGCGTTACAGCCTTTGTGGGTTACGAAATAAAGGAAACCGGCGGTCAACAACTGGGTGTAAGTGCAACTACATTTGTTACGCTTGATCCTAGTTTCTTAACTGTTGCAGGAACGACTGTACCAACTTCAATCAACTTAAGCAACAATACTTATCTTTATCAACCTACAGGTACTGAATCTATATTCGGCCGTGTTGACTATGCTTACGCAGATAAGTACCTTTTGGGAGCAACAATACGCCGTGACGGCTTTTCATCGTTCTTCCCTGGCCGTCAATGGGGTACCTTTCCTTCCGTATCTTTGGGATGGCGTATTTCGCAAGAAGATTTCCTGAAAAGTGTTAGCTGGTTAAATGACCTGAAACTGCGCGGCAGTTATGGTTCTACAGGTAGTAACGCAAATATAAGAGGTATCAACTCAATAGATACCTATAACTATGGTCCAGGAAATACAGCTTACGGTATCGATGGTGGTTTAAGCGGTACTACTACAGGTTTTGCACAAACCACAATCGGTAACCCTAAAACCAGCTGGGAAACAGATAAGATCATGAACGTTGGATTTGACGTATCCTTGTTCAATCACCTGGATCTGACTGTTGAATATTATAAAAAGACGATTAGCGGTTTGTTATTCCAGTTAGCCCTGCCTGCAACTGTGGGTGGTGCAAGCGCTCCTACAGTTAACGTAGGTGACGTACAAAACCAGGGGTTAGATGTTGCTGCAACTTATCATGCTGCTATCGGCCAGGATTTCAGGTTCAGCATTGGTGCGAACATCACTACATTTAAAAACAAGATTACCAAGCTGAATAACAATCAGCAATACTTTGATATATTCGGGGGATCACGTATCGGTTCTTTCGTAAGGGAGGCTGTAGGTCAACCAATAGGAGAATTCTATGGATATCAGGTAGAAGGTATATACCAAAGCGATGCCGCTGCACACTATGATAGGGCAAACAAGGCTAACACAGCGGGTGCTGCTTATTCAGGTGCTGAATCAGGTTCATATATTTATAAGGATGTTAACAATGATGGAAAAATCGATGATAATGACAAAACATTCATTGGTAATCCTAACCCTGACTTTAACTATGGTGTGAACTTAAATGCCAGCTATAAAGGGTTTGACTTCTCTATGGTACTGTATGGTGAGTATGGTAACAAGAACTTCAACTATGTTAAATACTGGACCGATACTTACCACAGTTTCCCTGGCGGTAAAGACCTCGACCTGCTAACCAAGTCAGCAATTTTAGATCCTACTACATTTAACGTAACAAACCCTGGTGCAACTCAAACTGCAGTAAGCTTTGGAAATACTTTAGGTTCTACTATTCCTAGCTCTTTCTATGTTGAGCCTGGGTCATTCTTAAAATGCCGTGTTGCACAGCTGGGTTATAGTTTTGAGCCGGGTCTGTTAAAATCAGTTGGCGTAACTAAACTGCATGTTTATGCACAGGTTACCAACTTATTTACGATCACTAAATACAGCGGCTTAGATCCTGAGTTGGTTCCATCGGTTAGCAATCTTCCTCAATCAGGTTCAACCCTGCCTTTGCAGAGTGCTTCATCAGGTGTTGACTGGGGTGCTTATCCTGCGAACCAGAAGACATACATGATTGGTATCAACATGACATTTTAATAATTAAAAAGAAAATATACAGTGTTATGAAAAAATTAAATTATAAAACAATCACATTGGCATCCATTGTTTTTCTTACAGCATCTTATTCTTGTAAGAAAGTATTGGATAAAGCTCCCGCCGGGGTATTGGCAAGTGCTACGCTTGCTAATAAGGCAGGCGTAGACGGCCTGTTAATAGGTGCCTATTCCATATTGGACGGCTATTACAATGGGCAGCCCAATACTGCCTGGGGCTCTGGTATCAGTAACTGGGTTTATGGTGGCGTATCTGCAGATGATGCCTACAAAGGCTCAACCACAGATGACCAGACACCTGATCTTCCGCCTCTTGAAAAGCACGTAGGCCTTACCGGAACTAACGGATACATCTCGTCTAAATGGCAGGTTAACTATGCAGGTATCCAGCGCGCTAATAACGTGATCCAGGAAGTGCCGTTGGTTAAAGATGGTTCTTTAACGGCAGCACAGGGAGAGCAAGCGATAGCAGAAGCGAAGTTTTTACGTGGTGTATATCATTTTGAGTTGGCTAAAGTATTTCAAAAGGTGCCTTACGTTGACGAAACGATCACTTATGCAGCTGGTAATTACAACGTGCCTAATCCTGGACCTATCTGGGATAAAATTGAGAAAGACTTCACAGATGCAATGGCAAAATTGCCTAAAACCCAGCCAAACATTGGACGGGCCAACTATTATGCTGCTGAAGCGTTTTTAGCAAAATGCTATATGTACGACAACCTTACAGGTGGTAAACATTCATATGCAAAAGCTTTACCATTGTTAAATGACCTGATCACTAATGGTACTACTGCCGGTGGTACAAAATATGCATTGGAGCCTTTTGCTAATAATTTTAATGCAATGACAAAGAATGGCCCTGAATCGGTATTTGCTGCTCAAATGACCGTTGCTGATGGCTCAGGCGGCCAGAATGATGATGAAGGTGGTTCATTGAATTTCCCTGGTGGTGGTACTTATACCAACTGCTGCGGTTTCTATGTACCTTCATATCACTTAGCTAATGCTTATAAAGTTGATGCAAATGGATTACCTTTCCTGACAATTGATGCTGGTACAGGTTTCGCAGCTTATGATGTTGTAAATCTGAAGAATGACCACGGAGTTGGCCCGACTAGTCCATATACTCCTACTACAGAAGCAGTTGACCCACGTCTTGACTGGACAGTAGGCCGCAGAGGTATTCCGTACCTTGACTGGGGCTTAGGTGGTGGCGAGCCATGGACCCGTGGTGACGTAGTTCCTTATGTTCCAAAGAAAAATGTGTTCTATCATGCTAACCAGAAAACAACTACTGATGATGCAGCAGGCTGGGCATCAAGCCAAGGCTCTGCAAATAATTATTGCATCATTCGTTTTGCCGACGTAATTTTATGGCGCGCTGAAGCGAGAGCAGAAACTGGTGATTTAGCCGGCGCCCAGGCTGACGTAAACCTGGTAAGGGCAAGAGCTGCTGATCCGACAGGATGGGTGCATACTTATGTAGACAACGCCGATCCTTCAAAAGGAAACACCACTACTCCTGCTGCCAATTACCATGTAAGCCCATATGGCGGTGCTAATAGCTTTGCAGCTAAAGGTATTGCTTATGCCCGTATAGCAATCTTAACTGAAAGACAGCTTGAATTTGGTATGGAAGGTCACCGTTTCTTTGACTTGCAGCGTGCTGATGGCCGTTTTGGCGGACCTAACCCAACCGGATATATGGCAGGGATATTAAACGCTTATTATAAAGCCGATAATCGTATTGCTAACCCGGTATTGAGTAATGCACACTTTACTGCAGGACGGGATGAGGTTTTCCCTATTCCTGTACCGGAAATATCTGCTGAAGGCGGAAAATTAGTTCAAAATGATCACTATTAATTAGTTAATATCTTCTTAAAAGAGGTGGAGATAAAATCTCCGCCTCTTTTTTTTATATATTAGCGTAAGCGTTATTTATGGTACCAGCAGCTGACTTCATGAGTACGGATGCAGACTATTGATAAGGAATTCCCCCTAAATAAATTGTTGAATGAAAATTCAGTACTTGTTGTATTTTTTTATTCTTACAGTATTATTTTCCTGCAAAAAGAAAACGCTGTTTGAACAAATACCTTCATCTTACTCAGGAGTAAACTTTAGCAATACCGTTGTCGAAAACGATACGATAAATCCTTTGGATAAGATGAATATCTACAATGGCGGAGGGGTAGGAGTAGGTGATTTTAACGGGGATGGTTTACAGGATATATACTTTGCAGGTAACGCCGTTTCCAACAAATTATACCTTAATAAAGGTAACCTGAAGTTTGAGGATGTAACTTCTGTTGCTGGTGTAGGTGGCAAAGGAGGTTGGGGCCGTGGGGTGGCTGTAGTGGATATCAATAGTGATGGCTGGCCCGATATTTATGTGTGTAACACACTGTTGAGCGATTCAAACAAAAGGCGTAATTTGCTTTACGTAAATCTGGGGCCTGACAAAAATGGAGTTCCCCATTTTAAGGAAATGGCCAAAGAGTACGGATTAGGTATAACTGTACACTCTACAATGGCCTCATTTTTTGATTATGATAATGACGGCGATCTGGATATGTACCTTACCGTCAATGATGTTGAAAAAACGGATAATACCAGTTTATTTAAACCTATTGTAAAGGATGGTACGGCCTTGAGTACCGGCCGTCTTTACCGGAATGACTGGGACCCGGTGTTAAAGCATCCGGTATATCATGATGTTTCTAAACAGGCCGGTATTTTGATAGAAGGCTTTGGCCATGCAACCACTATAGTTGATATTAATCGGGACGGATGGAAAGACATTTATGTAACCAACGATTTTTTGCCGGATAACATATTGTATATCAACAATCATGACGGCACATTTACTGATAGATCAAAGGAATATTTTAAGCACACCTCATCAAGTGCGATGGGTCAGGAAATAGAGGACATTAACAACGATGGGTTGGCTGATGTGTTTGAACTGGATATGAACCCGCCTGATAATTATCGTAAGAAAATGTTCATGGGTGCCAATAGCTACCAGATGTTTCAAAACTACGATCATTATGGGCATCAATATCAATATCCACGCAATACTTTACAATTAAACCAGGGGCCGAAGGTAGGTCAGAATGATTCAATAGGAACCCCTGCATTTAGCGAGATATCTTTCTTAAGCAATGTTTCTCAAACCGATTGGAGTTGGGGACCTTTACTTACTGATTTTGATAACGATGGTTATCGCGACCTGATCATTACCAATGGTTATCCAAGGGACGTAACGGATCACGACTTTATGAATTTCAGGGCTCAATCTTATTTTATCGCAAGTAAAAAACAGATACTTGACCAGATACCAATAATTAAGATCCCGAATTTTGCTTTCAGAAATGATGGCAAACTCAAATTTGATGATGTAACGGCTAACTGGGGATTAGGAACACCAACTTTTTCAAACGGTGCGGTTTACGCTGATCTTGACAATGACGGTGATATGGACCTGATCATTAATAATATTGATGATGAGGCAATGATCTACAAAAACACCTTAAGGGAAAAGGATAAGGAAAATAGTAATTATATACATATTAAATTTACAGGTGGCCAATTCAACAGGGATGGAATAGGCGCCTGGGCTGATATTTATTATGATCATGGCAAACACCAGGTTTATGAGAATACACCATACAGGGGGTATTTATCTACTATCCAAAATATGGCGCATTTTGGTATTGGGAAAACTACCAGGCTCGATTCAGTAGTAATAAGCTGGGAGAATGGTAAAAAACAAATACTTCAAAACGTAAAGGCCAACCAGACACTGACAGTAAATATAGCCAATGCAAAAATACCTTACTCTTTTAAATCCAATGAAATTAATAAACAATCCTTATTTACAGAGGTAACAAGGATGCTGGGTGTTACCTATAAAAACCAGGATGTTGATATTGTCGATTTTAACGTTCAAAAATTGTTGCCACATAAACTTTCAGAATATTCACCCGGCCTGGCAGTAGGGGATGTTGACGGGAATGGCCTGGATGATGTGATAGTGGGTGGTACAACAAAATACCCCTCGCAATTATTTTTGCAACAGCCTGATGGTAAATTTATTCAGCGCAATTTGCTGTCGCCGGATCAAACTAATCCCTCGGATAAATTTAAGGATGAGGGATTGTTATTGTTTGATGCCAATGGAGATGGGAAACCCGATTTATATGTGGCAAGCGGTGGTTATGCCAATGAACCCAATTCCAAATTTTACCAGGACAGGCTTTATATTAATGACGGTAAGGGGAATTTCAAAGAGAATACTGATGCTTTGCCACGAAATTTCACCAGCAAGCTGTGTGTAAGAGCGGTTGATTATAACAAAGATGGTAAATTGGACCTGTTTGTGTCGGGCAGGGTCGATCCCTGGAATTATCCTAAGCCTGTTTCAAGCTTTATTCTGCGTAACGATAGTAAAGATGGTAAGGTGAAATTTACTGATGTAACAGCATCAGTAGCTAAAGGCCTGAAAAATATAGGCCTGGTTTGTGATGCCGTATTTACTGATTTTGATAATGATGGCTGGCCTGACCTAATCTTAGCCGGGGAGTGGATGCCTGTGACTTTTCTGAAAAATGATCATGGCGTATTCAAAAATGTAACTGATGGAACAGGGGTAAGCGATAAATTAGGCTGGTGGAACACCATTGTAGCGGGCGACTTTGATCACGATGGGGATATGGATTATATAGTTGGCAATACCGGCTTAAATACTTTTTTCAAGGCAAGCGACAAATACCCTATATATATAACCGCTAAAGATTTTGATAAAAATGGTAGTTATGACGCTTTCCCTTCGGTATTTTTGAAAGATAAGGATGGTGAAATGAAGGAATTTCCGGCACAGACACGTGATGACATTATAAAACAAATGATCAGTATGCGTGTAAAGTTCCAGAATTATAAATCTTTCGCTACCGCGACTATGGACGAAGTGCTTACGCCCGAAATGCGAAAAGGTGCTTTAAGACTAAAAGCCAATACTTTGGAATCAGTTTATCTGCGCAATGATGGTAAAGGCAAATTTACAATGATCCCACTACCTACGCAGGCACAAATTTCACAACTTTGCGGCATGTCTGTAGATGATTTTGATGGTGATGGTAATCTTGACGTGATCATGAATGGCAATGATTATGGTACCGAACTTACAACAGGCCGCTATGATGCATTTAATGGCTTGATGCTCAAAGGAGATGGCAAAGGCGGTTTTGCACCGTTAACCATTATGCAAAGCGGTATTTATATACCCGGTAATGGTAAAGCTTTAGTCAAATTGATTGGTGCAAACAATAAATATTTAATTGCGGCCAGCCAGAACAGGGATGTAATGAAGATATTTGAACTTAAAAAGGAAGCTCATCCGGTTAAAGTGCAGCCTCTGGATATGTTTGCCACAATAAAATATAAAAATGGCAAAACTACCAGGCAGGAATTTTATTATGGTGATTCCTTTTTATCCCAATCGGCCAGGTTCATCAATATTGATCCGGCGATGGCATCGGTTAGCATTACAGACAATAATGGGCATACAAGAAATATTCCCCTTAATTGAGATTTTAAAAATGAGACTTATTAAGACATTATTTGCCGCTGCGTTTATTATTGGAATGTCATCGTGTACGCACAAGACCGGCACGCCGATAGATGAAGCCGCAGTATTGCATGAGAACGAAGACCAGCTAACCAATGTGATCATCTATGATGTATTTACCCCGCCGGTAGCCAGCAGAATATATGGCTATACCTCATTAGCTGCTTACGAAGCTATGCGTTATGCTGATCCGAAATATAATTCCATCACAGCACAACTACGGGGCTTTGGCAACCCGCCTGAACCTGAAAAAGGAAAGAAATATAACTATACGCTGGCAGCCACCAAGGCCTTTTTTACTGTGGCCCATAAAGTCACCTTTTCTATTGATACTCTGAAGAAATATGAAGACCAGGTATATGCGAAATTTAAAAATAACCTGGATGACTCGACCTATAGCCGTTCGTTAGATTTTGGAGAAAAGATCGGTAACATGGTCCTGAAAAGAGCTAATTCAGACTATTATCCCGAAAGCCGCGGCAAGCCCAAATACCTGGGCAGCAATGATGCAGGAAAATGGCGCCCAACCCCGCCGGACTACATGGATGGGGTGGAATTCTGCTGGGGACAAATACATCCTTTGCTGATAGATTCTGCCTCACAATTCCCGCCACCATCACCACCACCCTACAGCGATGACAAGAATAGTCCGTTTTTTAAACAGGCGATGCAGGTATACCAACAAAACAAGGATCTGACCAAAGAACAAAAGATGATAGCTGCCTATTGGGATGATAACCCCTTTGTAGTGGTACATAATGGGCATATGATGTTTGCTGATAAAAAAATTACCCCGGGTGGACACTGGATGGGTATTACAGCCATTGCCTGTAAAAAAAGTCATGCAAATGCGGTAAAGACAGCCCAGGCTTATGCCATAACTTCGATAGCATTGTTCGAATCATTTATCACATGCTGGCAGGTGAAATACAACTTTAGTACCGAAAGGCCGGTATCTGTGATCAATGAAAAGATAGATCATAACTGGCTTCCGCTGCTGCAGACACCACCATTCCCGGAGTACACAGCAGGACACAGCACTATCAGTGCTGCCTCAGCTACAGTGCTGACACATTTGTTTGGCGATAATTTTTCCTTCCAGGACACCAGCGACTTGCATTACATCGGCCTGCAGCGTCATTTTGAGTCGTTCAACAAGGCGGCTGCCGAAACAGCTATGAGCCGGTTTTATGGCGGAATACATTTCCTTAACAGCTCGCTTAGAGGAGCAGAACAAGGTAACCAGGTAGGTGAGCTGATCTGGCAAAAATTGAAACTTACTAAGAATTTATAACAACTATGAGATTGTCTAAAACCGGACTTTATACCACTTATCTTTTATTTTTTACCTTACTTATCTCAGGAAGTGTGCTGTTTAATGGCTGTGAAAGTAATGATGCTAAAATTTTTAAACCCAGCGGTGATGTAGTAGCCGATGGTGAGAAATTGACTCAGATCTATTGCGCCAAATGCCACGCGTTAGTTCCGGCGAATGCACTTACTAAAGATGTATGGAATTACCATACACTTCCTACCATGTCACATTACCTGGGCCTTTCAACTTATGGCGATGATTATTTTAAAAAGAATCTGAGTGATACAAGCGGAATATCGTTAGTTGAAATGCAGGCGATTGTAGCCTACTATAAGAAAGTAGCACCGGATACACCTTTAGTAAGCAAGCCGCCTGTAGCTCTGATTGATGACTGGGCAGGTTTCACCCTGAGAAAACCACAGGAAAATAAGTCTACCGCGTTTACCACTATGGTATCGATAAACCCGGGTACCCGTAAAATATATACCAGCGATGTGATAACTGAAAAGCTTTATGAGTGGAACAGTGAGTTAAAGGGTCAGATGATAGCAACCCTTCCAAGCCCGGCGGTACAGGGAAATTTTATACAAAATGCGGATGGAACTAGTGCGGGATTGTTCTCATGTATCGGTCAATTACAACCAGTAGATTTTCCTAATGGTAAGGTAGTGAAGATCGATCTTAATGGTAAGGGCAGTAATGTTACTCCGGCCGTGGTATCTTCGGAGTTATCCAGGCCTGTACAAACCTTGTCTGCTGATTTTAACAAAGATGGTTTGGCTGATCTGGTGATCTGTGCCCAAGGAAATAAAACAGGGGGAGTTTACCTTTTAACTCAAAAGGCAGATCATAGCTATAACCAAACTAGCATTGTTGATAGACCAGGTTCCGTACAAGCTGTAGCAGGGGACTTCAACAACGACGGCTGGCAGGACGTAATGATATTATTTGGTACGGGAGATGAAGGCTTGTGGATGTATTTGAACGACCATAAAGGTGGTTTTACTTCCAAAAACCTTTTGCGTTTTCCACCGGTTAACGGTTCTACCAGTTTCCAGCTGGCCGACATGGATCATGATGGTAAACTGGATGTAGTATATACCTGCGGTTATAATTTCCGCGACTCCCGTATTTTAAAGCCTTTCCATGGGGTCTACATTTTCACCAATCAGGGCGACTGGAAGCTTAAACAAACCTATTTTTATCCTATAAATGGTTGCACTAAAGCCATTGCTGCTGATTTTGATGGTGACGGTGATCTTGATATAGCCACCATTGCTTTCTTTGCAGATATGAAAAATAATCCGGCCGAAGAATTTGTATATTTTGAACAGGACAGAGGGTTAGCCTTTAAACCTCATGCGGTACCCGTAAGCAAATATGGCCGTTGGATGACCATGGATGTTGGGGATGTAAATAATGATGGTAAACCAGATATTGTATTGGGTAATATGGCAAAAGGTTTCTTTTTCCAGCATGATTTTAAGAGTTTTTGGAATCAAGCTTTGCCTTTTATAGTTTTAGAAAATCATACCAAGAAGTAGCGAGGCCATACTTCCCATTAAGTTGTAGATACGCATTTTTTTAATTACGTTAACTATTGCGATATTACAAGCCTGCTATTTAATGCGCCGGTGTAACATTCGTGTTGCCTTATAATTTCCCCGGTATAAATATTTTTAATTAGTCTATACTTTGTAAATGCTTATAAAATCCAAACCATCTGCTAATCAGCTTTGCTTCATTATAGTCACCATTTTTACGGCTGCTATTTTTGTATTGAATGGCTGCCATGAAAAATCAAAACCAAATACTGCAGAACAGGATATAGCTGATGGGAAAATATTAGCACAAAAATATTGTGTCAGCTGTCACCAGCTACCCAACCCTTTATTGATCGACAGGGAAAGCTGGATCAAAGGCGTACTACCCGCAATGAGTGCACAGCTCCATATTAACCGCTACATGGGCGATTATTTTGCCGATAAAAATTCGGCGATGAACATAGTTGATTGGCAAAAGATAGTTACCTATTACTCCAAAAGCTCACCGGTTGAGTTATCTATCCCAAAATCCGCGGTAAAAGCCGTAATAGACTGGGCCATATTTAGCCAGATGAAGCCTAAGGTAAACGCTAATCAGGAATCAATGGCGATGACCACCCTTGTAACTTATAATCAAAACGACAGTAGCTTTTACACAGGTGATGCAGCAAGCGGCTTTTATCGCTGGGATAAAAATCTGAATGAGGATTTGCTGCGGAAAATGCCATCGGGAGTTACTGATGCTGCTTTTTCAAAAGGAGCTGGTAATAAAAATGAAGTTGCAATTACCTGTATAGGCGTATTGCCGCCTATCAATGTGGCTAAAGGAAAGGTGATAACATTTAACCTGGACAAAGACCTTAAAAAGCAGGAAGGGGTGACAGCAGGAGACAGCCTTCCGAGGGCAGTACAAACTGTAGCTGCCGATTTTAATAAAGACGGCTTGATGGATTACGTAGTATGCGGATTTGGCCATGACGAAGGCGGACTATATCTTTTGCAGCAAAGACCTGATCATAAGTTTAAAAAGGAAGTGATGAGAGGTATACCCGGCGGCGAACAATTGATAACCGGCGATTTTAATAACGATGGCTGGACGGATGTGATGTGCCTTTTTGCCCAGGCAGATGAAGGGCTGTGGGTATTTTTAAATGATCATAAAGGTGGCTTTGAAACAAAAAATCTGATGCATTTTCAACCGGTTATGGGTTCAACCAGTTTCCAATTGGTAGACTTTAATCATGATGGGAAGCCGGATATTTTATACACTTGCGGCGATAACAGCGATTATTCTAAAGTGCTGAAACCTTATCACGGTGTATATATTTTCACCAACCAGGGCGACTGGAGGTTTAAGCAGACTTACTTTTATCATATAGATGGCTGTACTAAAGCAATAGCTGCCGATTTTGATCATGATGGCGACCTGGATATTGCAACTATTGCATTTTTCCCTGATTTTATAAATCATCCGTCGGCAGGTTTTACTTACCTTGAACAAACAAAGGCCAATCAGTTTTTACCTCACGAACTACCAATATATGAAACCGGCCGATGGCTGACTATGGATGTTGGCGACATAGACCATGATGGTAACCTGGATATTATGCTGGGTAATTTTGTGACACCGGGCCGTGGTTTGATAAACCAGAAAGATTTTAAACCGCATTGGGATGAACACATGCCGGTATTGGTTTTGAAAAATAATACGTTAAAGAAATAATGCTAACCCGTTTAGACGAATAACATGGCAGACGTATTGATCATAGGTGCCGGTGCTGCCGGTTTGATGGCTGCATATCAACTAAGCAAAGCCGGCAAACAAGTAACCGTTCTTGAGGCACGCAATCGTACCGGTGGCAGGATACACACCCTGGATAACACTTCCTTTTTTAAGTATGCTGAATTAGGTGCTGAATTCGTTCATGGCGATCTGCCTGTAACTTTAAAACTGTTGGAAGAAGCAGGTATCAGAGTAACACCTGCATCTGGTGAAATGTGGCACTACAGGGATGGTGATTTTTCACAGGAATACCAGCAAATGGAAGATTGGAACTTGTTGATGCAAAAGCTTGAACGATTGGAAAAGGATTCCAGCATTGGCGATTTCCTGGGTAAAGAATTTGCGGAAGATAAATATAAGGAACTGAAAGAATCGGTACGCAAGTATGTGGCAGGCTATGATACTGCTGATGCGTTTAAAGCAAGTGCTTTTGCTTTGCGCAAAGAATGGCAAAATGAGGATGAAGATGCGCAGCACCGTGTAGATGGCGGTTACTGTAAAATGATCAGCTACCTGGTAAATGAGATCAGGAAAAATGGCGGTCAGTTGTTTCTGAATTCAATAGTAAAAGAGATCCACTGGGAACACAACCAGGTTGAAGCAATTACAA
The DNA here is from genome assembly GCA_048498695.1 of Bacteroidota bacterium. Classification (GTDB taxonomy): domain Bacteria; phylum Bacteroidota; class Bacteroidia; order Sphingobacteriales; family Sphingobacteriaceae; genus Mucilaginibacter. The sequence goes on along the minus strand of JBEHXM010000093.1, from coordinate 5,660 downwards.
CAGAAGATATTAGCTATAAGGCTCAAAAAGTAATTATTGCCTTGCCCTTAGGAGTGTTGCAGGCTGATCTTCGGTTTGAGGGTGCTATTCGGTTTAGTCCTGCTATTCCACAATACCGGGAAGCTTTGCAGCAAATGGGTTTTGGATCGATCGTTAAGATATTGCTGGAATTTAAGAATGCCTTTTGGGAGAGTAAAGCATCCTCGCAACTGGCAGAGCATAGTTTAAAAGAAATGATGTTCTTGCTGTCTGATGAAGATATACCTACCTGGTGGACACAGTTTCCTGCCCGTTCAACTGTACTTACAGGCTGGCTGGGAGGACCAAATGCTGAAAAGAAAAAGGAACTGTCAAACGAAGAATTGCTACAGCAAGGTTTGCAATCGTTATCCAATATATTCAAACTGAGTATAGAAGAACTTAGGAATAACCTCATAGCGTGGAATGTGGCTAACTGGACTGCCGAACCCTTCACACGGGGCTCCTATGCATATGACACGGTTGAAGCACCGGCAGCTCGCAAAATATTAAATAAGCCCGTTAACAATACCATTTATTTTGCAGGTGAATATCTATACGATGGCCCAGCAATGGGTACAGTTGAAGCGGCGCTGACAAGTGGGTTGGAGACGGCAGAGAAGTTGCTTTAATATGTCCGGGTTTCAATCTGGTTGCCAGTAATTTCCCGAAAGGATAATCATATCCATTAATTTGATACTGTTATCATAATAATCATAATCCTTCAGCTTAAAGTTCACCAGGTAATCCCATACATCGTTCAGCCATTGCTGGTTCTTTTTATCTACCATGGCCGACACAGCAAATGGGCCTATAAAGCTTAACGCCTCAAAATACCGGTGTTTGATGTCATTGCCGGCTAAAGTATACCCTGCCGAAATATTGTCGGGCTTGTTTTGCGTGGTTTCGCGTATCCAGCGATTTATTTTGTCGTTGATGGCTTTTGCTCTTGGGTCGCCGGTAAGCAGGTAGTCGGTGGCAATGCGCCAGGGTACGCGGCAGGCATTATAGTTATAGTAACCATCATAAGGCGATTCAAGATAATGCGCTTTTGCAGGAATGGGCTTTTCATTGATATGCTGTATAAAATCAGGTATCAGTCCGGCATCAGGGCTGTAGGTTTGCTGCATGTAATCAAACAATCTATAAGTATTGCTGACCACTTTTCCCCACCGTGTATCATTTGTTGCCTTCTCAAACGCTTTAAAATGAGCCGGCATAAAATCAGAGGACCGGGTATCGAAATAATCTTTGCTATCATATTCTATCGCATCGCTCAGCAAAATGGAATAAGTTTTCGGATTGATCTCATGCTGCATAATAGCATCGATCATTTTTTGCGCTTCCTTTAAGTAATTAATGGCCCCCTTGCTTCCCCACTGTTTGTCAGCCAGGAGCAACGAATAGGCAATGTCCATGTCCCCATCGGTGGCCGAACTTTTATCCAGATCTTTGCAGTTCTTTTTCTGCGCCCAGGCCATCAGGTAGGGGTGGTTGCCCGGATGTGCATGATAATACTGATATAAACCATCATAAGTCTGCTTTGCAGCAGGATCGGCACCGGCCATTAGTGCAGTAATGACCATGCCATAACCCTGCCCTTCAGATACGGACTGTTTATTTCCTTTCCGCTCAAACCAAACATAATATTCGCCGGGATGACAGCCGGTTTTGATGTAACGTTTTTTCCATTGTTGATAGAAATTTAAGGTGAGGTGATCCAGTTGCGCCTGGGGAATATGATTGGGCTTGATGCTGCCCTTAACGTAGGTTGTATGATGTGGAAAAGGTTTCAAAGCTTGCTGTGCAAACAGTGAATTGTCAAAAAAAAGTAAAACAATAAACAGTACTTTTAATCTGCGATCCATTAGGAAAACGACTGTTTTTAGATAACCAATGTACATTTTTTAGATTTATAAAGATAAATACAGCCATTTACTGACTAATACGTCAGTAGAATTGCGAATATCATTTTTGTATCGCTTATACTTCGTAACAACGATAATACTTAAACGTCAGGTTTACTTATTATATATAATTTTACTTTTGTCGTGTCAAAAATACACATATGCTGAACATCCCCTTAAAACATTTCTTTTTAGCATTTCTGAGTGTTTTATTTATTTTCAGAGCAACAGCCCAAAAAGTAATGACGATGAAAGACGCCGAAGATCTGGCGCTGAGTAATTATGCATCCATTAAGGCTAAAGCCAGTCAGCTAAGTGCTTCTAAAGCTTTTTTAAAGGAGACAAAAACCGAATATCTGCCCGATGTAAGTGTTTCAGCCCAACAGGATTATGGTACTATTAACGGGCAGAACGGGCCGTTGTTTGGTTATCATGGTTTAAGTGCGGCTTCGTCCGGTCCGGCATTACCCAATCAGAACTGGAATGCCGCTTTCGGGGCGCTTTACCTTGCCAATGTGAACTGGGACTTTTTTACCTTTGGAAGAGCTATCGAGAAAGTTAAAGTACAGAAATCAGTTGTTTCCCGTGATGAAACTGATCTTGCTCAGGAACAATTCCAGCACAAGATAAGGGTAGCGTCCACTTATCTAAACCTTTTAGCCGCACAGCAATTAGCTAAAGCCGCACAAGATAACCTGACACGCAGCAATGATCTGAAAACTGTGGTAGTAGCGCGGGTGAAAAATGGTCTCAATCCCGGTGTTGATTCGTCATTAGCCAATGCCGAGGTATCAAATGCACGTATCGCTTTGACCAATGCAGAACAAACCGTTCAGGATCAAAGCAACCAGTTAGCTAATTATTTAGGCATAGCACCTCAAAGCTTTCTTTTGGATAGCGTATTTGTAACCAAAGCGCCCGCCGATGCTGAAAAGCAGCCTTCACTCAATCCTGAGGAACATCCTTTATTAAAATATTATCGTAACCGTATTGGCGTGAGTGACGAACAGGCTAAATACTACAGTACATTCAGCTATCCTACATTCAGCTTATTTGGTGTATACCAGGGGAGAGGATCGGGCTTTTCCTCCAATTATGCTACGGATCAGAATGCTTATACAGGGAGCTATGGCACGGGTGTCGATCCTACGCGCTATAATTACTTATTTGGGGTTGGTATGGTATGGAATATCACCAACCCTTTCCGTGTGCATTACCAGGTGAAATCGCAAAAATTTACCTCGGAGCAATACCGGAATGAGTATGATTTGGTGGGTGAGCAGTTACGTGACCAGCAGGCATTAGCAGAAACCCGGATAGCCAATGCATTAAAGAATTTTAATGAAGTACCTGTAGAAGTGAAAGCTGCAACCGACGCTTATAAGCAGAAGTACACCTTATATAAAAACGGGCTGGCTAATATAGTTGATTTTACACAGGCGCTTTACACACTGAACCGTGCCGAAATAGACAGAGATATTGCGTCGAATAACGTTTGGCAGGCACTGCTGTTTAAAGCCGCGGCAACAGGTGATTTCGGCATTTTTATAAATAATTTTTAATCAAAATATAATACGCGAATAAATGGGATTGATTAAAGGAGCGCTTCGAAGGCCAATTACTGTACTTGTGATAGTAGCAGGATTATTTTTCTTCGGTATCAGTGCGGTACGCAGCATCAAGATCGATATTTTCCCGAATCTTAATTTGCCTGTGATCTACATATCACATCCGTATGGTGGTTATACTCCCAACCAAATGGAAGCCTATTTTGGTAAGCAGTATGTCAACCTGCTATTGTATGTATCAGGTGTAAAAAGTATTGAAACCCGTAATATAACAGGGTTAACGCTTATTAAGTTAACCTTTTACGAAGGAACCAACATGGCACAGGCGGCAGCGGAGGTGACGTCCTATGTCACGAGGGCACAGGCATCCTTTCCGCCTGGTTCGCAGCCACCGTTCATTTTACGCTTTGACGCCTCCACACTGCCGGTAGGGCAATTGGTTTTAACCAGTGCCACCCGAAGTAATAACCAGTTACTGGATTTGGCAAATATTTATGTGCGATCCTCATTTACCTCTGTTCCCGGATTGGTGTCGCCGGCTCCTTTTGGCGGCAATACACGTACCATTGTAATAAAGGTCGACCCTGAATTATTGCGTGCCCATAATTTAACAGCCGACCAGATAGTAACAGCTTTGCGTGATAATAACCAGAATACTCCCGCGGGAAATGTGCGCATAGGCGATTATAATTATTTAACCCCGGCCAATACGTCGATCAAAAATATCAGCGATTTTGGTAACATCCCCTTGTATCGAAATGGCATTCAAACTGTTTTCCTTCACGATGTGGCTACTGTGGAGGATGGTGCGGATATTACCACAGGATATGCATTGGTTAATGGTAAGCGGTCGATATATCTTCCTATTACCAAATCGGCTGACGCTTCCACCTGGGAGGTAGTACAGGGGCTGAAAAAGGCTATTCCTCGGTTCCAGGCACTGCTTCCGGATGATGTGAAGCTGTCATACGTATTTGACCAATCGGTATATGTAATTAATGCCGTAAAAAGTTTGGCCGAAGAAGGCGCTATCGGCGCAGTATTAACAGGTTTGATGGTGCTGTTTTTTCTGGGCGACAAGCGCGGCGCTTTGATAGTGATCCTGACTATTCCGACCTGTATTATATCCGGTATATTTTTCCTGTCGCTGTTTCATCAAACCATCAATATCATGACGCTGAGCGGCCTTTCGCTTGCTATCGGTATCCTGGTGGATGAATCGACAGTAACGATAGAGAACATACACCAGCACTTTGATATGGGCAAACCCAAGGCTCTGGCCATATGGGATGCCTGTAAGGAGATCGCTTTCCCTAAATTGCTGATCCTGTTGTGTATCCTGGCTGTATTTGCGCCTGCTTTTACCATGACGGGTATTCCGGGTGCGTTATTCCTGCCGCTTTCTCTCGCCATTGGTTTTTCAATGATCACTTCTTACGTGCTGGCTCAAACCTTTGTGCCTGTTATGGCTAATTGGGTGATGAAGAATGAGCATGAAGACAAAAGCCATGAAGATGGCTTTGCACTGGAAGATGAGGGCGATGCATGGGAACAAAAGGAATTAGCTATAAAGAATGCTACCGAAGGAAATGGCAAAAAGCTAACCAGATTTGATAGGTTCAGGCTGCGTTATCTGCGCCTTATGGACAGAATGATGCCGCGGCGTAAACCGATAGTTATACTTTACGTGGTTGCCGCTTTTGGTTTAGCATTTCTGTTGTTCAGTGTGATAGGGCATGATGTATTGCCAAAAGTAAATTCCGGCACTTTCCAGGTAAGACTTAGGGCGCCTGACGGAACACGGATGGAACGTACCGAACTGATCACGCTTAATGCCATACATGTGCTGGAAAAAATGGTAGGTAAGGAAAATATCGAAGTTACCTCCGCCATGGTTGGCATGCACCCCGGACAATTTTCAACCAGTCCAATTTATCTATTTATGGCAGGCCCGCAGGAAGCTGTTTTGCAGGTGAACCTGCGTGAAGATTATAAGGTGAACCTCGATGAATTAAAAGAGCGCTTCAGGGCGGAAATGAAGAAAGCTGAGCCGGGGATATTATTATCATTTGAGCCTATTGAACTGACTGATAAAATTCTGAGCCAGGGCTCACCTACGCCTGTGGAAGTTCTCGCAGCAGCACGTGCCCTCGCGCTTTCATTTTCC